>JASFYZ010000232.1:0-9645 GCA_045046665.1 Desulfobacterium sp. | reverse complement strand
AGAATGGTTTAATATAAAAAAAAGATCCCGACCTCATGCCAAACCTTATTTTCTTTTTGTAGGTAATGTAAAACCCCATAAAAATCTTACACGTCTCTTGGAAGCATTTGAGTTACTACCCAGTAATATTTCTCAAGAGTTGATTATTGTGGGTAAGAAAGAAGGATTTATTACTCACGATTCGATGGTTGAAAAAAAAGCGGTGTCAATGAAACAACGTGTTCATTTTACAGGCTATGTGGATAACGAATTGTTACATCAATATTTTGTGCATGCAGATGCTTTGATCTTTCCATCATTGTATGAAGGTTTTGGCTTACCGCCATTAGAAGCTATGGCATGTGGATGTCCAGTCCTTGTTTCCAATGCAGCGTCACTTCCTGAGGTTTGCGGTGATGCTGCAATCTATTTTGATCCATACAGTATTAAAGACATGGCAGATAAGATCAAGCATTTATTGAGCGATAAGGCTTTGCAGGATAAAATGCGTATTAAAGGGTTAGAACGGGCAAAAAAATTTACTTGGAAAAAATCAGCCCTTGAAACTGCTAAAACAATTGAGGAATTATTATAATGATTGATCGTAAATCAAACTATGGGCGCCATCATATTAGAAAATTTTTAGAAGAATGTATGCCGTTTCAAAGTGTCTTAGATGTCGGTGCAGGGGGGGGGGATGATTTGATGATTGCCAGGGATATCAATAATCTGGTTAAGCTTAATGCCTTGGAATCTTATAAACCCAGCATTGAAAAACTTATGGAAAAAGGGATTTCGGTTCATTCAACAAATATCGAACGAGAGTTGTTCCCCTTCAAGGATGGAGCATGCGATGTAATTGTTGCCAATCAGGTTTTGGAACATACTAAAGAAATCTTTTGGATATTTCATGAAATTACCCGTGTGCTTCCGGTGGGAGGAAAATTAATTCTCGGAGTGCCAAACCTTGCATCTTTGCATAACAGGCTGCTTTTGCTCTTGGGCAGACAGCCAAGTCCGATAAAAACAGCTTCCGCCCATGTACGCGGATTTACCAAAAAGGATCTTTTGGATTTTCTTGAAAGTTGTTTTCCAGGAGGTTATCAGTTTAAAGGTTTTGGGGGGAGTAATTTCTATCCATTCCCTCCGTTTGCAGCAAAGCCTTTAGCAAAAATTTTGCCATCAATGGCTTGGGGAATATTCTTTTTATTTGAGAAACAACTCAGTTATTATCAAGAATTTATTGAATTTCCTGAAAAACAAAAATTAGAAACAAATTTTTATAGAGGTTCTTGATGAAGGTTGCTATCATCCACTACTGGCTTGTGAACATGCGGGGTGGAGAAAAAGTTGTTGAAGCTTTTTGCGATATGTTTCCTGATGCAGATATTTTTACGCATGTTGTTGATCTGGATCATATCTCTAAAAAACTAAAAAGACACACGATAAATACAAGTTTTATTCAGAGGTTACCGAAAGCTAAACGGTTTTATCAAAGTTATCTTCCCTTGATGCCGCTTGCGCTGGAACAATTAGATCTTCGAGGTTATGACCTGATCCTTAGTAGTGAGTCAGGACCGGCAAAAGGTGTGATAACCTCACCAGACTCTTTGCATATTTGTTATTGTCATACTCCCATGCGATATCTTTGGGACATGTACCACGATTATCGGGATAATACTGGTTTGCTGAAACGTATCCTTATGCCCTCAATTATTCATTATTTAAGAATGTGGGATTTCTCATCTGCATATAGAGTTGATTCCTTTATAGCAAACTCCAGCTTTATAAAAAAAAGAATTAATAAATATTATCGACGATCTGCTAAAATCATATCACCACCGGTTGACACCACTGCATTCGAACCTTCTGATATAATTGAAAATTTCTATTTAGTTGTTGGGCAACTTGTTAATTATAAAAGAGTTGATATAGCAATAGATGCGTTTATTGATAGCGGAAAACAATTGATTGTCATTGGTGAAGGAGAGATGTTTCCGTATTTGCAAAAAAAAATTAAGGACAAAAACATAACGTTAATGGGGCATCAACCTTTTTCAGTTATTAGAGAAAAACTTGCAACCTGCAAAGCGCTCATTTTCCCGGGAATGGAAGATTTTGGTATTGTACCGGTTGAGGCTATGGCATCAGGACGTCCTGTGATAGCATACGGAAAGGGAGGAATTTTGGACTCTGTAATTGATGGCGTTACAGGAATATTTTTTGATGAACAAACTCCTCGATCTTTAAACAATGCAATTAACAAATTTGAAGGATTGGAAAACAATTTTTCTTCAAGTCAAATTATTGAACATGCCAAGAAATTTGACAAAACCAGATTCATATCAAAAATGCAAGCTCACATCAACGAACAATTAAGGCTGAACCAATAATATTAAAAAAAAAGCATACGCCTTGCCTACATGAATCTTTTAGCGGGGTATTCTGTTGTTGCCTATTCTGGAGAGGCTTGAGTTTATCATTCTCACAATGATACCGCCCAAAGATGAATTCCATAAATATTTTGATATAGGTATTTCTCCATGCCCAAGAGTCATGGATTCAAAAATCCTTTGGCGGGTCCAAAGTTTATATATTTACCACTTAATCCGAGAAGTCTGAATTACCCATAATCTCCCAAAAAATTCCGGTCACATAGACATGAAAAACGTATTAAAAAAACACGCCTTCTTTTTCACAACGCTACTCCGCCTGCTGGATCCTGCAGTCCTTATTGCATTCACCTGGCTTTTTTATCACTTTGCCTGGTTTGATTCCTATGAACTTACGAAGGTACTTTCCATTTATTGCGGTATCCTGGTGCTTATTGTCTTTTCATTTTTTGGCCTGTACAAATCATGGAGAGTACAAATCCTTGGCAATGAAATAAAGACACTTGCCGTATCTTGGGTTACCGTTCTCTTATTATTTCACACATTCATTTTTCTTTTGGCCAACGATGAGCAACTGGCTGTATTGTTGCCTTATGGACTCTTCTCTACAAAAGGATTTTGTCTGTGGGCGCTATCTGTCTTTTCCGGTAACGTATGCGTCAGAATGCTGGTAAGATTATTTTTGCGATTCATCCGTAAAAATGGCTGGAACCAGAGAAGTGCTATTATTGCAGGTGCTGGAGAAGTAGGAATAAACCTGACAAAGTATTTGCAGCAAACAGGAACTCTGGGCATCAAGGTTATTGGTTTTTTTGATGATAACAAGCAAATAGACCAACCCATTGTTATTGGCAACGATGAAACTATTCCTGTACTCGGGATTCTAAAAGATTCCATACCATATGCCATTAACAACAAAGTGGATATTGTTATCATCACTCTTCCCATGCGGGCCGCAGAAAAAATCAATGAACTGGTATGGCAGCTGGGCCTGCAGGGCGTCAATGTGATGATGGCACCGGACCTTTTTACCTTTGGCCTACAAAAAACAAAATTAATTCACATTGGGGAAACTCCTGTCATGCTATTTAACCTGTTTCCTTCCTGGAAACGGGGATTCGACATTATTTTTTCCACAATTGCGCTAATCCTATTCTCACCATTCATGGTGCTCATCCCCTTTCTTATCAAAAAAGAGGATGGGGGGAATATTTTCTATGGACACCCCAGGATAAGAGAACAAGGCAAAATCTTTAAATGTTTAAAATTCAGAACCATGCACATGGATGCGGACAAACGCCTCGCGGATCTTCTGGACAGCAATCCCGATCTTGCCAGGGAATGGGAAAAAAATTATAAATTAAAGGATGATCCCCGAATTACCCGAATTGGGAAATTCCTACGCAAAACCAGTCTGGATGAACTGCCCCAGTTTATAAATGTCTTAAAAGGAGAAATGAGCATTGTGGGCGCAAGGCCCGTTGTAAAAGACGAGCTTGACAAGTATTATAACACCTGTGCCCTTGCCTACTGCTCCATGAAACCCGGCGTTACCGGTCCATGGCAGGCCGGGAAGCGCAACAATATTGAAGACTATAGTGAACGGGTAAACCTGGATCGATTATATTTTCTCCATGCAAACATCTGGCTGGACCTGAAAATAATCTTGAAAACTATATTTAAGATAATAACCGGCTGTAAGGGTGCTTACTAAATGGCTAATATGAAAAAGATTTTGATCATTTTATTTTTAGCTCTGCTAATGTCAGGATGCAGTTCTTCTTCCGGCCAGAAGTGGTATAAACCAGGATGTAATCAGAATGACTTTGATTTTGACAGCATGGATTGCAATAGATCTGCAAAAGAAATAGCCCGCCAGGCGACCCTGACCGGAAACGGAATTGATTATGATGTATTGGGAACTGCCTACATCAATTGCATTACCTCAAGGGGATGGAACCCCACTCATCCCGATGCAGAACCAAAAAATATTGAACCCATAGAACTCGCCAATATTGATAAAAACACCTTGGCAATATTTGATCATCAGATTAACATACCACCGTCATTCAAACTGAACCAAAATCAGATTTACAGCCACGAAGATATCAGAAGCCAGGCCATCTCCTTTCAGGCCCAAGGCCCAGTTTATCTGAACCTGACCATACAAGAATCCCTGTCCCAAAAATTTGTTCCCACGGATTATCCAGTGAAGGAAGCCTTTATTGTATATGATAAAGGTCCGCAAAATAACCAGGACGCTTCGCAATTAAGGTGGACGGTGTTTACTGGAAATATCAAGGAAAAATGGGTGACCGCCATTGGTGGCTATTTCCTGCTCAACCCAAACCAAAGAATCACCTTTACCATGACCCAGAATATGGGTCCCTCCCCCGACATCCCACCTCCAGGCCTATCTATTACCAGAACCCAAAAACAAAAAATTGAAACATTTTATAATAACTATGCTGTGCCTTTACTCAGAAGATTTAACTGTTCTCTGGACTAAAAGTAAAAATTATGGAAACATTATAAATGGATCCACCAGCAACACCATGCGATCCTTAAGGGGATAGACCGCCCATAAGGGGGTGCCAGCGGAAAATTGATCCACCAAAACAGGAAACGGTTTTATCGTGTCAATGGAAATTGTAACGGGCATGTCCCGGGGGTTATCAATGACCAGATGAAACTGTTTTTTTCCAGCCATAATACGTAGGGCCTTTGGGCAATCATAGACCACAGGGGTTTGGGGGAAATCAATTTTTTCATGAAACCACACAACACCTGATTTTTGATTTACCAGTGATTCCACAGACACCATGGCCGTGACCGACTCCACATCCATGGCAAAATCAATGCCCATGATATTAAAGAAAAGCAGGGTCACCTCATTTTTCACAATTGATTTCCTTTATTGTAAATATTCGGGTTGGTAATGTAAATGTTTGGGCAGTGCCCCATATTCGCCTATTTGGGACTGCGTAGCATACTAATGCTATGTGAGCAGGCCAAAATAGGTAAATATGGGGTGCTGGTCGAATATTTACCCTTTATTTTACCAGCTCTGTGAATATCTTTTTTAAACTGAGCAGCACCACATAATGCTCTTTATAAAGTTCCCCTCCACCCAGGGCATATTTTTTGGTGGCAGCGGGCAATGTAGAAATCACAGTTTTTATCCTACAGGGTTCAATGGAGAGCACATCTTCAACGCTTTCCACCTGGATGCCGGACAAAATTTCTTCTGACTGTGCCAGGACAAACCGGGTCCTGTTAGACGTAGGAGCCTCCTCAATTTCAAGCAGGGTATGCAAATCCACCACAGATTCAATGACTCCACGCACATTAATTATTCCCCGGATTGTCCGGGGGCACCCCGGCACCTCCGTGATGGGAGTGTATGGCAGAATTTCCCTGATTCCAGCCCCTTTAAATGCAAAATAGCGCTGGGCCATGGAGAATATGACAAGCTCTATTTTTTCATCCGGGCTCTCCTGCTCCTGATTTTCCACGGATTTATTCTTCACCGCATCCAAAATTAATTGACGTTTTGATTGATCTGCTCCGACTTCACTCATTGCTTCATCCGCCTCACATTACCTTTACAGTGGTTCTAATATAACATTGTTTCCTGGGGTTTTATTTTGGACACTCCAGGTATCAGGGTCTTAGTGCTGATCACCCCATTGAACTGTCTGACTTTGTCATGGACAAAATTAGAAATAACCTCCGCATCTGAACTGAGCAAATCCCTTGTTAACACAATTTTTACCAATAAATCCACATCCCCATGCACCCCATGAACTTCCATCACCTCATCCAGTTTGTATAAATGCTCCATGATCCGGTTCTCTTGCTTTCCCTTGACATTCATCAGGATAAAAGCCGTAATTCCCTGTTTCATCTCTGGGTATTCCAACTCTTTGAGTTTTGACATTTTTGACCGAAAATCCTCCATATTATTAGGAATCATACGCGCCAAACCAATGCCATAGGAGACATTTTTTTTCTTTTCCCAGTACCCCGAAGAGATATAGGAATAAAGATCCGGCAGGGTACGATTGGGAAATCGTTCCAGCAGTCCTCCCCGCTTGATGATGGTGCAAAAGGGGGTATAGATGGTTTTATACCAGTCCCGGGCCGCCTTGAAAAAACTGACATCCCCCTTTCCCCCTTGAAGATATTGATGGTGTTGTTGAATCTGCCCCAGGAGCTGAAGGTATTTTCCCGGTTCGGTGAGCTTAATCACCCGGGGCAGACCCGTCTCCTCACAAAAGAGCACCATCTCCTTGTAAAGGAGATTATCAAGGGTTTCAATGCTGGGGATAAACTCCAGAATGGTGGCCAGAATTTCATCGTGTTTCAACTGCTTGGCCGCTGCTACCCGGTGGTTGCCATCCATCACATAGTATTCATCCTTAATCTGGTACAGCTTGATGGGGGGCAGCACCTTACCGGTGCGCATGGCCTCCAGCACACTTAAAAACCGTTCAGAGGATTTATTGCCCCGGAATCGAAACTGATCATCAAAATCTTGATACCGGCCCACACTTCCCGTGATCTGGGCCACGTTGACCGTCTGAACCCCCCGGTCTTTTGTATCAAAAGCGCCCTCCTTTTGCTGACGACTTTTAAAATAATCCGCATCCCGGAGCTTGTCATCCGGGTCCCTTTTACCTGTTAATTTACGAAACAATCGTGTGAGGATCGATGTGGATAATGTTGTAACCATAGGTATTGATCACCTTTGTTTTATTAACCCGGGTTATGCGTTCCTCCGGGGAATCAAAATCCCGATGGATATGGCCATGGATAAAATAGTCGGGACGATACTTATTAATAAAGGCCCCAAAACACCTGAATCCCCTGTGGCAGGGATCTTCGGCGTCATGGATATACCGTGGTGAGGCGTGGGTAATGACAATATCCACCCCCCGGCCCCACCAGAGGGGAATTTTCAGGCCACGGATATTTTTTTTCATCTTTCGTTCCGTGTATTGGTTGGCACCGCCGTTGTACCACCTGGAGCCCCCCAGGCCCAGAATTTTCAACCCCTGGTACTTCACAATGCGACCATGAATATTTGCGCAGCCCTGGGGTGGTTTATTATCATATCGAATATCGTGGTTGCCCCGGACATAAAAAAGGGGGCCCCCAAAGGAGTGGCACAAAAAGGAGAGGTATTCCGGGGGCAGATCCCCACAGGCCATGACAAGATCAATGTCTGGGAATGCCTTTTTATCAAACGCTTTGTAAAGTTCGGGAACCACCACATCCGATACTGTCAATATTTTCATATAAATCTGGCAATCTCCTCGGCTTCACTGATGCAAAACATCAAATTACGGGGTAGTTTGGCATCTCCGATGACATGAAATGTGGCAGTGGTCTTATCTTCTAATGCCTTGATTTCCCTTACGGAAACCTGCTTTTCAGAAATTACCACCATGTCACAGCCTTCCAGGGAAACAGTTTCTCCCCGGGTTTTAAAAGTGACCCCATCCTTGGTAAATCCTTTTATGCCAACTTTTTTATACAGGGTAATGTCTTTTTCCTTAATGCTTTCCCGTAAATAATACCGATCATTGGCAGACATCTCTTCGGCAAAACGATTTTTGCGATTTAATGCATGCACTTCACACCCCTGTTGTCCCAGAAAATCAGCGGTGATCAATCCGGTCATGCCTCCCCCCAGCACGATGACTTTTTTTCCAGGGGTTTCTTCACCGGAAAGGATATCCACATTGGTCACAAGACGCATGTCAGTCTGGAAAAGGCCCTTGATCACCGGCATATCCGGCATGGAGCCCGTGGCCAGAATTACCCTGTCTGGTTGAAATTCATTTAGAACCTCTTCATCCAACACGGTGTCATGCTGGATCACAACGCCAAGGCGGGTGAGCTCATTTCTGAAAAAATCAAGAATATCATTGATCTCCCCCCGCCCCGGTGCCCGGGCCGCAAGGGCCATAAGGCCACCGGTGTCCGGCCCCTTTTCCACCACCTGGACCTGGTGTCCCTTCAGAGCAAAAAGCCGTGCCGCAGCCATGCCCGACGGTCCGGCCCCCCCCACCAGAATTTTTTGAGGATCCAATGTTGACTGTTCTTCTCTCACCTGGGCTTCACGCCCCACATCGGGGTTGACCACACAGGAAGCGGGCTCTCCAGCAAGCACGGCATGGATGCAGCCAAGACAACACCCCACACAGGGTCTGATGGCGGAAAAATTTCCCGCCAGGGCCTTGGCAGGCATATGGGCATCGGCAAGGAGGGCCCGGCCCATGGCCACCATATCCGCATCACCCCTGGCCAGGATTTCATCGGCAAATTTTGGATCTTTGATCCTGCCCACGGTGATCACGGGCACGGAGGCCACCGCTTTCACGGCCTTTGCCAGATGTGTAAAACATCCATGGGGGGAATACATGGAAGGAATGGTCAATTCCGTGGACCCATATACACCAGCAGATACATGGATGTAAGCGGCCCCGGCCTTTTCAATGAAAGGTACCAGACGTACGGTATCTTCCAGGGTCCAGCCATTTTCCATAAAATCATTGCCATTAATACGGATACCCACGGGAAAATCAGGTCCGGTTTTTTCCCGAATATCGGCCATGACTTCAAAGAAAAATCGGGTTCTGTTTTCAAAGCTGCCCCCATATTCATCGGTGCGTACATTGGCATTGGGGGACATGAACTGGTTAATGAGATAGCCGTGGGCCGCATGGATCTCCACAAAGTCAAACCCCGCATCTTTGCACCGCCGGGTGGCATCTCCAAAACAAGCCACTAATTTCTTTATTTCAGGTATTTTAAGGGCACGCACCTCTCCTTTAACCACAGCAGGGGCTGGAATGGCGGAAGGGGCCACCTTTTGAGGGAGATAACATTGACGTCCCCCGTGCATGAGCTGAACCCCAAACCGGGTACCATACCCCTTGACTTTTTCCACCATCTGTTTCAGGGCCGGGATACATCCATCTTCGTAGATCAAGGGCAAATCTGGTTGTTCCTGACCGCCGGGATGCACACCGCCCCCACCCACCATCATCATCCCCACTCCTCCCCTGGCCCGCTCAACAAAATATTCTGTCAATTGATCGGTGACATAGCAATTGTCATCCACACCAAAATTAATGCTCATGGATGGCATGAGAAGGCGGTTTTTCACCGTCATGGAACCGATTTCAATGGGAGAAAACAGATGGTTCAGATGGGGCATCGGGAATATCCTACTGCATAAAGTTTTGCATCTGGAAATCTTTTT
>JASFYZ010000231.1:0-6091 GCA_045046665.1 Desulfobacterium sp. | reverse complement strand
CAACCCCTATTTGCAGGGGCTTTTTCCCAAAAGACTGTAAAGTACTTTTGGGGTCATATGAAGGATGTCTAAAATTTTTATTTTATTTTAGATAATATGTGGCGGCGTCAAATCAGGAACCATGGTCTCATCGTTTGAAATGGCGATGAACAGATAAAACCACACTTCGCTGGATTCAGTCGAAGCTTGGCGACGTATCCGGATATGAGTCCTGGAGCAAATGCGTGGGGGGAAACCGGGGTATGCCAGGCGAAGCGGGGCGACCATGGTTGACGGTTTTTCAAACATGGTGCACAGGGGGCACCCTACTTAGTATCTGCTGAATTTATCAATTCTCTTTATTTTTAAGGTATTACAAATTAATTAAGGAGTTTAAAGTAACTGAAAATTGCAATTCTGCCATGAAAAAGATGAAAATCACGGGGCAAAAATTCATTTAAACGCCTTAAATATAGGCAAAAACAGGAATTCAGCAGATACTACTTACGGAGACACCCCCAGTCGGGCAACAAATATTATATAATAGATGGTTAATTTTTCAACATATTCCGGTTGTCCTTTCCTGGGAGGAGATTGATCGTATCCTTCAAAATATAAAATATTCATATGATCTTATTGTGAAAATGCTTTATGGTTGTGGTCTTCGGTTATCAGAATGCATGAAACTGAGAATTAATAATTTTAATTTTGATCATCATGTGCTGACCATACATGATGGCAAAGGCAAAAAGGAAAGAACACTTCCCCTGCCGGAATCCATCAGTGATGCCCTACAGAATCAAGTAAAACGGGTGATTGAACTGCATGAGGCCGATCTGAAAGGCCGGACAGATTTGAAGAGAAGTATGAAAATGCTCCCAAAGAGCTGACATGGCAATGGTTTTTTCCGGCGAAGACCTTGACCTTTGTTGCAGAAACAGATGAATACCGGCGGTATCACCTGCATGAAACCCATGTCCAGAAGGCGATTAAACGGGCGGTGCGCAAATCAAAAATTCTTAAACGGGCAAGCGCCTACACCTTTCGGCACAGTTTTGCCAGCCATCTGCTGGCGGCCAACTATGATGTCCGGAAGATACAGGAGATGTTGGGACACAGTGATATTAGAACGACAATGATCTACACCCACACGGTGAAGTCAAGAACTGTCAAGAAATCAAAAAGCCCGCTTGATTTCCATCTGTCTAAGAAAATGGAGACAGACCACGGTTTTTGAAAAAATAGAAGATATAGCCCGTTGATAAACTCTTTTACTGGTCAAGGGCAAACAAAGGATATTTTTAAAATTGAATCTGACTTCCAATGAGAAGAGAACCTTTTCTCTTCATCTGACCTATTCCCTTCTCAATGGGGTGATTCAGGGGGTGCTTGCCCTGAATGAATTTGTTTTTATCAAGAGCCTCCATGGCTCCAACTTTCAACTGGGCTTCCTCTTTCAGTTCAGTGTGGTGGTGTTTGCCTTTTTATTTATCTTAAATGAATTTTTAAAGCGTATCTCTAACAAGAAAAAGCTTCTGAAAGTGGTGGGGATCATCACCCATCTGCCCATGGCCCTGCTTGTTTTTTTTCCCCATGCCAGTCCGGCACCCATTTATAATTATCTTTTTATGGCGATATTTCTTATCTATTTCATGGGATGGCCGGTGACCCTTCCTTTAATTAACCTGTTTTTAAAGAACAGTTATTCCCATGCCCATTTTTCAACCCTGTTCAGCTATGCCACCTCGGTGAGCAAGGTGACCATGCTGGTGGTCACCTTTGGCTATGGCCTGCTCCTGGATTTGGACAACTATGTCTTCACCTGGATTTTCCCCTGGGTTGCTTTGCTGGGCATCGGGGGCATTTATCTGTTGACCCGCATTGAATACCGGCAACCGCCCCCTCCGGCAGAAATCCTTCGCCATGGGGTGATGGCATCCATCCGGCAATCCATTCAAAACATGATGGATATTTTAAAAGGTAATACCGCTTACCGACACTTTGAGATCGGATTTATGCTGTATGGTATTGCCTTCATGATATCCATCACGGTGATAACCATTTTTTTTAATGACTCCCTGCATCTCAACTACGCCAGTGTGGCATTTTATAAAAACGGATACAATGTGGTGGCCATCTTATTGTTGCCCCTGTGTGGGCGGCTTCTGGGTAAGCTGGATCCACGGATTTTTGCCGGGTTCACCTATCTGGCCATGTTTTTTTATATCGTGTCCGTCGGGCTGACGGAATTTTTACCGGTTAATTTTGAACTATGGGGCATCCAGGTCTATTATCTGCTGTTGCCGTACATGGTTTGCAACGGAATGTTTGTGGCGGGCATGGCCCTTTTATGGACCATCGGATCTGCTTATTTCTGTAGTGATGAAGACACGGCAGAGTACCAGTCCTTGCATCTTTCCCTGGTGGGTGTTCGGGCATTGTTTGCCCCCCTTGCCGGTGTGTGGCTCTATGAGATGATTGGCTTTGCTGGCACATTTTCCATTGCCGCAGGATTGCTGGTGCTGGCCATGGGGGTTATGGGCTGGTCATACAAGAAAAAATAGTAAAACATGGGATAGACAATGTTTTACAGGCTGCTTCTATTGTTTAAAGGCGGCCAACAGCGACCTGGCAGCGGCCATTGCCGATCGTTTTCCCCAGCTGATCTTTTCCGCCGACCTGAAGACCACGGGGGGGCATACCAGAGACCTGTTCAGCAACTGGCTGGCCACACTGGCCTCCAACCTGGTGGCCCCCATCGTTGACGGCGAGTCTCAGCTATTCCGGGGCCAGCCCTGAGGAGGTGGAACACGGGATTACCCTGGTTCTGGTGCCCTGCCTGTATCTGCTCATCGAAGACATCCACCAATGGATGGGGCTTGGAGAGTTGCAGGTGCCAGAGCCTGATATCATGCCCGTTAAGTGACCAGAATGTTAGCACTACAGCGACACTTTGCTTGTTTTACTAAAAATCGAATGTCGAAAGGTGAAAAAATACACTGTAGAATCCCCTCCGAACAGGGTGGATCATAAAGTGTCGCTGTAGTGTTAGTTTGTGTTGCATGGGATCGGGCTCCATCAGGATAGACAGCGTTCGGCATTGGTCTGGCAGATTTTTTCGCTTTTCTTTTCAGCAAGCCTTGTCTTCTGGCGCCTGATTGCTTCTCTGTTTCGCCGTTTCTGATTGGCGGTCTTCAGGTCAAGGCCCGGCACGGGCACTGGTTTGTAGTCATCTCCAAGGGCAACAAAGGTCAGATAGGCTGATCCTGTATGGGTTATTTTGCCCGTGAGCAGGTCTTCGGTTTCAACCCGAACCCCAATTTCCATGGACGTTTCTCCCACATTGTTGATGCTTGCCTGAAAGGTTACCAGGTTACCGATTTGGACAGGGTTGTGAAAGTCCAGACGGTCAATGGAGGCCGTCACGCAGATTCTTTTGGTGTGTCTCACGGCTGCTACGCCCGCTGCGTTGTCAATTTGTTTCATGATCACACCCCCATGGACCAGTCCTGCTGGATTGGCATCCTGGGGTTGCATGACCTGGGAAAGGGTTATGGAGCTTTCTTCAACTGTTTTCAGATTCATGTGCGTTCCTAATTCTACAGGCATTGGTATAGGGGACTTCTAATTAATAAAATCACCCAATTTTACGTGCCGCACACCGGATGAACGGTGGCGAACTCATTAATGTTGGGTAGATTGTTTTCTACGAACTCCCTAACCAATCGCCTGTAATTAATAAAGGGCAGCCCCCTTGGCTTTGCCAGAAAGACTCCCAAAAGTTTCACATTTGCGGTAACTATCCAAGAAAGTCTCCTATGCTGTGAAGCGATCAAAGATTATAAAGATCACAAAAAAGGAAACTTTCAATGAACAACCAAATATATTAAAGCATACGATTTTGGATTGCAAGTATCATCTGTGCTTGATATTCAAGATATCGGAAAAAAATATTTTTCAACGTTGCAACATATTCAGACCCTGATAATTTTTAAACAGGCTCTGGGCATCCTTCAAAAGTACTTTACACTTTCTTTGATCATTCCCCATTTGCAGGGGGCTTTTCCTAAAAGACTGTAAAGTACTTTTGGGGTCATATGAAGGATGCCAAAATTTGATATTGTTTTCCATTCGCCATCTTCAACTGACGTCAAAAGCTCTTTTTCTTCATCTGACCTACTCCCTTCTCAATGGGGTGATTCAGGGAGTGCTTGTCCTGAATGAATTTGTTTTTGTCAAAAGCCTCCATGGCTCCAACTTTCAAGGGGCATCCAGGTCTATTATCTGCTGTTGCCGTACATGGTTTTCAACGGGATGTTTGTGGCGGGCATGGCACTTTTGTGGACCATCGGGTCTGCTTATTTCTGTAGTGATGAAGACACGGCAGAGTACCAGTCCCTGCGTCTTTCCCTGGTGGGTGTCCGGGCATTGTTTGCCCCCTTGCCGGTGTCTGGCTCTATGAGATGATCGGGTTTACCGGAACCTTTTCCATTGCCGCCGGCTTGCTGATCCTGGTCATGGGTGTTATGGTTTGGACTTATAAAAAACAGGGTTGATTGAAAAGACAGGGAACTTTTAAATTTGGAGAAAATATGAAAAAAATTCTGGTATTGGGAGCAGGGTTGGTGGCAGGCCCATTGGTGAAGTATTTGATGGATTCCCCGGAAATTGAAGTAGTTCTGGCAGCACGGGATCAAAAAAAAGCTGAACTCCTGGTGGGGGGCCACCCCTCTGGAAGCATCGTTTCCTTGAATATGGAAGATGTGCCTTCACTGAAGGAAACGATCAATGGCGTGGATCTGGTGATCAGCCTCCTGCCCTGGACCTTTCATCCCATGGTGGCCAATCTTTGCCTTGAATTGGATACTAATTTTCTGACTGCCTCCTATGTGAAAGAAGAGATGCAGGCCCTGGATGCCAAGGTGAAAGAAAAGGGGCTTATTTTTCTCAATGAGATCGGCGTAGACCCCGGCATTGACCACATGGCTGCCATGAAAACCATCAATGAAATTAAGGCAGCAGGGGGGGAGGTCACCTCCTTTTATTCCTACTGCGGTGGCTTACCTGCCATGGCTGATAACAACAATCCTTTGGGATATAAATTCTCCTGGAGTCCGGAAGGGGCCTTGATGGCGGCGGGGAATGATGGCCGTTATTTCAAGGATGGCGAAATCATTGAGGTGTCCGGGGATGAGTTGTTTGAGCATTATTGGCTCCAGGATGTCCCCGGTGCCGGTGTTTTTGAAGCCTATGTGAATCGAGATTCCATCCCATACAAAGAGGTGTACGATATTCCCACGGCAACCAGTATATACCGGGGAACCCTGAGAAATATCAGCCATTGTGAAGCCTGGACCTATTTTAAAAAGTTAGACCTGTTCAGTAGAGAAAAATTGTTTGATTATTCAATTTTTTCTCCAGCCCAGGTGATGGCCCAGCTCATCAACAGTGATGGCAAAGATCTTCAAGGGGATCTTTGTGCTTTTCTGGGGGCTCCCTTGTATTCCACCACCATTAAAAAACTGGAGTGGTTGGGATTGTTGAGTGATGACAAGCTTTCTTTGGGACGGGTTTCCCTGTTTGACATGTTTGTCCATGTCCTAAAAGATAAGCTGGTGTATAACCCGGGTGAAGTAGATCTTTTGCTCCAGCATCATGAGTTCATCGGTAAATATCCCGACGGCAGACAGGAGAAAACTTTATCCACCATGGTGGATACGGGAATCCCCGGGGGAGACAGCTCCATGGCCAGAACCGTTGGCCTTCCTGCGGCCATTGCAGCCCGGCTCATTGTGGAGGGGAAAATTGATGTAAAGGGTGTTTGCATTCCGGTGATGCCTGAGATTTACACCCCAGTCCTTGCGGAACTTGAAAAACTGGGTATCCGGTTTGTGGAAAAGAAAATTTCCATGTAATTCCAGGTGTATAAGTTTAATAATAACTGCGGTCATGGCGATTGTCATGGCCGTTTTTTGTTAAAAGGTGTGACACGGGAGAACCTTCAGCAGAGCCCCCGGCGGCTGGCCTGACCGGAACATTGGGAACCAAAGGGGGATGACTTTTGCCCTTCCAGGCGTTAAGAAGCACAGACTCTGTTTGAGGACGGTGCCCG
>JASFYZ010000230.1:0-12935 GCA_045046665.1 Desulfobacterium sp. | reverse complement strand
ATACCAAAATCTTTTTCATCCCAAGAGCATCGCCGTTATAGGAGCTTCCAACAATGGCCTGAAACCCGGGGGCCGGGTAATTGAAAAAATAAAAGAGCACGGCTATGAAGGAAAACTGTGGCCTGTGAACCCCAAATCACCGGAAATTTTGGACATAAAAGCCTATTCCTCCATTGATCAATTACCGGCCTCCCCGGATTTGGCCATTATTGCCATTCCGTCCAGATTTGTCCTGCCTGCCATCCAGGACCTGGCAAACATAGGAGCAGGAGCCGTCATCGTTCTCACCGCCGGATTCGGCGAAAAAAATGAGGCGGGAAAAAAGATAGAACAAGAGATGCTCAAAATCGCATCCCAGGCAGACATGGCCCTCATCGGTCCCAATTGTTCCGGGTTCCTGACAAAATGCTATAAAGGCAAATTTGCTGGTATTGTTCCCCATCTGCCTGGTGGAGTGGTTGATGTCATAAGTGGGTCCGGGGCCACAGTGGACTATGTCATGGAGATGGGGCTTAACCAGGGGCTGTCATTTGGCAACGTGGTAAACCTTGGAAACTCAATTCAAATGGGTGTGGAAGATCTCCTGGAACTTTATAATGAAAACTATGGACCGGACAATGCCAAGATATTGATGATCTACATGGAAACGGTGAGAAAACCAGCCAAACTGCTTTACCATGCCAGAAGCCTTGTGAAAAAAGGCTGCTCCCTTGTGGGTATCAAATCCGGTGCCACCGAAGCAGGAGAAAGGGCCGCTGCCAGCCACACCGGGGCCATTGCCAACAGCGACACTGCTGTGGCAGCCCTGTTTAAAAAGGCAGGAATCATCCGGGTTACCAGCCGTTCCCTGATGGTCAACGTGGCCTGTGTGCTTGCCGCTGCTAAGGGCCCCCTCAAGGGTGGCAAAGCCTGTATCCTCACAGATGCTGGTGGTCCAGGCGTGATGATGTCCGATGAGTTATATCGTCAGGGAATGGAGCTTACTCAATTAAAGGAAGAAACAGTCTCCCTCCTGGCCCAGGTGTTGCCCCCTGAAAGTTCACTCATAAATCCCATAGATACCCTGCCCTCCAGAACTTCCGAACAAATGAAGGAGATCTTTGAACTTCTGGCCAGAGAGGAGTGTGACAACATTGATGTTATTGCCGTCCTGCTCGGCAATTCCGGCATGTCCCCCAACAACGAAATCTATCGTGAAGTCGCCAAAGCCATGGACACCTGCCCCATTCCCATCATGCCCATGTTGAGCAGTATCACCTCCTGTCAGGAAGAGATTAAGGAGATGGTAGATCTTGGTAAAACTTACCTGCCCGATGAAGTCCCCCTGGCCCAGGCTCTGGCCAAAATTGCCGGATGGCAATGTCCCCAAGAGGCCCTGCCCGACCTTGAGGGGTATGATAAAACCGCCATTGGCAAGGCCCTTGAAGGTCAAACAACTATTTTGTCACCGGAAACGGTGGAACAGGTTATAAAGGGATGTGGGTTTAAATTACCGGAACAATGCGAGGTCAGAGATGATAAAAAACTTGCCTCTTCCTGCGATGTCATTGGGTTTCCCATGGTGATGAAAGTCATTGGCCCATTGCACAAAAGTGATGTGGGCGGTGTCAAGGTGGGCATACAGAATATGGCCGAAGCAAAAGAGGCCTGGGACACGCTCATGGAAATTCCAGATGCTAAGGGGGCCCTCATCCAAACAATGGTCCAGGGGACCGAAGTCATCGCAGGTGCAAGCCGGGAGGGGGAATTTGGACATCTTATCATGTTCGGTCTGGGCGGCATTTATGTGGAGGTGTTAAAAGATGTCCAGTTTGGCCTGGCCCCCCTCTCCCCCCGGGAGAGTATGAATCTGATCCAGGGCATCAACAGTTATGCAGTGCTTGAAGGGGTTCGTGGTGAGGCAGGCATGGACATCGCCATGCTCTCTGATTATCTCCAGCGACTGGGACGCCTTGTCACAGACTTTCCCCAAATAAAAGAGATTGATCTCAATCCCATCAAGGGAACAGGGGAATCCCTCTATGCTGTGGATGCAAGAATAATTATTTCGTAAACGATCCCAGGTTCCGGTTTTTTATAACCGGTTTTGCAAGAACAGGGTCAGGCGATGTAGTATTAGAACCTAACCCCGTTCGGCACTTAGAAATGAGGATTTAATAACACCAGCAACTTTGATGAAAACTTCAGTATTATAAGGGCCTATCCACCATTTAATTGCCGTAGTTAATGAATCCTCATTTCTTAATTACTTGTCGTATCTCACCGCATGAATGGCCTGAACAACATGGGGTATACTTTTTGGGGACAAGCCCGCAAGGTTGGCCCTGCCATCGGGTATCAGGTATACGGAGTACTCCTGGCTCAACCGGGCGATCTGTTCAAGATCAAGGGGTAGCAGAGAAAACATACCAAATTGATTCTTAATATAAGTATAATCCTGGGTACCGGACAATGCATTCAGGCCATTTGAGAGAAGTTCCCGCATTTCTGCAATGCGCAATCGAGCCGTGTCAAGCTCCTCTTTCCATATATGGGTCAATTCGGCATCCCCAAGGACTTCAACCACCATGGCCGCCCCATGATCAGCCGGCATGAAATAGAGCCCCCGGGAAATTTCCAGCATCTCCTTGCGCAGGCTGTTTAGCTTGTCACCCTTTAGATCCGATACCAGACTGATCATACCAGCGCGTTCCCGGTAGATTCCAAAGGATTTTGAGGAGGTACTGGCCACCAGCACCTCGGGCAGGGCCTCTGAAAAAAGCCGAACTCCCAGACTGTCCTCTTCCAAACCCCTTGCAAGCCCTTGGTAGGCAATGTCAATAAAAGGAATTAACTCTTTTTTCTGGAACAGGGATACCAGCTCCTGCCACTGGGATGCCGTAAGATCTGCTCCGGTGGGGTTATGACAACAACCATGAAGCAACACCGCATCCCCCGCCCGACTCTCCTTTTCCAGGGTATCCAGCATCTGTGAAAACACCAAGTTTTTTTCCCCGGTGTCATAGTAAGGATACTCCAGAATCTCCAAACCTGCCAATCTCAATACCAGCAGTTGGTGTCCCCAGGTGGGTGTGGGAACCCATATGCGCCGGGACACGGATAATCGTTGGATCAGTTCTGCTGCCACCCGGATGGCAGGCCCCCCGCCCGGGGTTTGAATACTGGTAATATTGCGCTTGTGGGTTGAGCCAAACAGGTAAGGTTCCACAAGTTCACAATAGGAGACATTCCCCGCAGGGGTAAGATACTCCTTAGAAGTGCGACGGGTTAGCAGCCTTTGTTCCGCTTCTGCAATCGCTCGCATCACCGGGCAATGACCAGTTTCATCACGATAAACACCAATGCCAAGGTCAATCTTACTGGGTGATCCATCGACTTTAAATGCCCTGGCAATGACGTCAATGGGATCTTCGGGTCTGGCTGCGACTGTCTCAAACATAAAAAACTCCTTTGTGGATGCAGCGTTATTTGGCTGCTTTAATAATCAGCCCACATGCTACCTGCTAAGACAATAACAGGTAGCAGCTCATCAGGGCTTACTTAGTTCAACCCGTTTCTGCTCAATGGCAGCAACGGAGGGCTTTTCAATATCCGAAAGTTTGAAAATCCCAAAACCTGTGATGGCACAGATGATAGCGATAATTGGGCTCAAATAATTTAAAAAACAATAGATTCCATAATCCATAACATTGAGCCCCAGCTGGCTTTGTATGAATCCGGGTGAAACACCCCAAAGAAACAGAGGAGCACCCAGGGTAGCGGAATCTTCCAGGGTTCGGGATAATACCCTTGGGGAAATCCCCCTTTCTTCAAAGGTCTTTGCAAAGGATCGTCCGGTAAGTGAGATGGCCATCATCATGTCTCCGGTTCCACCCAGCATCAGGTAATTTGATGCCATAACAGAGAGAATCAATCCAGGCACACTTTTTACCCGGACCATAACTGTATCCACTATGGTTTTAAGGGCACCCGTGCTTTCAATGATACCGCCAACGGACATAGCAAGAATTATAATGGTAATGGAAAAAAACATGCTGTTAAGTCCCCCTCGACTCAACAACCCATCAACGCCGGTACCGGTATTATAAACGGAACCATTTAATCCTGCGTTGAAAATCTCATGAATGCTTAGACCATCTTGGACGATTACCCCCACAATACCACCAACCACAATGCTGATAAACATCGTGGGGATGGCTGGTACTCGTTTTATGGAACAAGTAATAAAGAGCACCGGGGGAATGAGGAGAAATATATTAAATTGAAAGGTATTGTTCAATATTTCTGCTGTCTGGGCGACTATTTGGGGCAGTTCCGAATCTGCGATATTAAATCCGATGACAGTAAAAAGAATCAATGAAAGAATGCCCGCCGGAATGGTTGTGTACATCATGGAACCAATATGGCTGAATAATTTCACGTCAACCACGGACGATGCGAAATTTGTCGTATCAGAGGCAGGAGACATCTTATCTCCCAAAAAAGCACCGGAGATGATGGCACCTGCCGTCATGCCGGGGTTAATTCCCAAGGTCTGTCCCACACCCATCAGTACAACGCCTCCAGCGGCTATGGTTCCAAAAGAAGTACCCGTACAAAGGGAAAAAATACTACAGAGGATAAAGGAGACTGCCAGAAAACTCTTGACGCCCATGAGGTTTAATCCCCAGTAAAACATATAAGGAATTGTCCCCCCTTTAATCCACACCGCAACTAAGATACCGACCAGGTACAAAATAATTAAAACGATGGTTACCCGGGACACCGCCTTGGTAATGCCCACCATGAGATCGTCCCATTTAAAGCCTAAGACAATAGCTATAGTAACACCTGTGGCAGCCCCTATGAGCAAAGCCATAAGCGTGTCAATATTTAAAATAATAATTGAAAGAAATATGGATGCAATGGGTATCAATACCATTGCAACGGATTCCATCAAGCCAAGGGGTTGATCTGTTTTCTTTTCGTTCATCTTGTCCTCTCCTTTTTGTGAAGTGGTAAACGCGCGATGTATTCTGTATACAGAACCATTTTATAGAAACCACAATTACAGTATTGATAAATTAAAAATTTGTCAATAATTAAAGATATTTTTTGTATATCAATACGATAATAAAATCGTGTTATCGATGTATTGAGATGAGAATTTAGCGTATTGGGGAGTATTTTATATGCAGATCGCATTGAAACAGACTTGTTCTGTGAAAGAAAAAGGCCCACAAACTGAAAAATCAAAAAGACTGATATGGACCTCCCTGTTTTATCCCCTGGACCGGCTCAATCAATTCATGGCATCCTTCATTTGCCAGTTTCAACTTATTAGAGCAAGCACCCCATTTTCGGGAATAATCTCCCCAAAAGTGAAACTACTTTTGAGAGGATATAAAGGATGTCCAATTCCTCATACAGAATTTTTTTATTGAAAAAGTCACTTTTCCTGGTATAGCATATGAGCGTTGACATCAAAAAAAACAAAATCCAAGCGCTTGACTGAGCTTTTTTATATGAAACTGCGTCCAAGAGACTGGGATAATGAAAATTTCATTTTTCGTTGTAGCAGACGGTTACTGGCATGGATGAATATCCATGGAAATAGGGATATCGATAACTATGAACGGCTGCTGGCCTGGGATCAGAGACGATGGAATAACTGCTCGGGTACTTATTAATATCAACACAAAATACACAAAAAACTTATGACTGACGGAAAAACAACCATGAAAAAAAAAATATCCGAAGAAAAAAAATCCAGCTACAAGGCGACGGTCCCGGCAGTGGACCAGGCCATGCAATTGTTAAACTGCCTGGCAGAATCCAGCAACCCTCAATTGACGCTGACAGAAATATGCAGCCAACTGAAAATTCATAAGAGTAAAGCATACACCATTTTAAATACCCTCATGGGATACGACTTCATTAAAAAAAACGCCCAAACCAAAACCTACCGCCTGGGTCTGGGGATTGTGGGCCTTGCCAGAAATATTCTAAATAACATCGACATTCGGGACTTGATCATCCCCCATTTACAAACTCTTGCCAAAGAGACAGACCTCTCCGCCCATTTCGGCCAGATTACGGGATCAGAAATTTATATCATCGGCAAAGCGGATAGTAATCGAAATTTTGGCTACCGCATCCGGGTTGGTACCCATCACCATATCACCCATGGTGCACATGGTAAGGCCATCGTCGCCTCCATGCCCGAGGCCCAGCAACAAGAGATCCTTTCCCAGGAGTACCTTTGTTTCTACGGTGACGGAGAGCCTGTGGACATGAATTTTCTTCTGAAAGAGCTATCCACCTGTCGAGAAAAAGGCTATTCCATGGATCTTGGCGTCACAAATCCAAACATTAACGTCCTTGCCGCTCCAGTTATGGACAATAAAACGGAGGTAATCGGCTGCGTCATCCTGGTGGGCGCTTTCCGACGATCCGAGGTTAAAAAATTCGGTTCCATGGTTTCAAAAAGCGCCATGGACATTTCTCACATGCTGGGATACCGGAGGAGAGCCTGACTTTTTTTAAAAAGCCAGGCCCTATTATTTTGCCAACGATGGTATTGCTTCTTTTAAATTTAACGCAATGCCGCCGCAAAAATGGAGATGGGATGGAGAGCCCTTTGTTGGGTACCGTCCTTGATCTGTTCCCGGCAAGAAGTGCCCGGTGCCGCAATCATAACCCCGGGAGCGGCACCTCTCACCGCTGGAAACAAAGAAAGCTCACCAATGGCCATGGAGGTATCGTAATGTTCCTTTTCATATCCAAAGGATCCGGCCATACCACAGCACCCACTGTCAATCAGCGAGACCTTGGTTTCCGGAAGTGCTTCAAGCATGGTGATAACCGGGTCTGAAGTCCCCAATGCCTTCTGATAGCAGTGGGTGTGCACCATGATCGTCTGCTTGTCCAATGGGTGTTTAAAAATAAATTCAACCTCGCCTTGGGACATCAGACCCGCGATGAACTCTTCAATGAAAAAACTATTCTGTGCCACCAAATGTGCATCTTGATTTTTTAGAAGATCTGGATACTCGTCTCTGAAACAAGTGATGCAGCTGGGTTCCACACCGACAATGGGGGTTCCCTGGCGGGCATGGGATACAAGCATTGCCACATTATGCCTTGCATGTTCTGTGGCCTTGGCAAGCATTCCTTTGGAAATCAAGGGGCGACCGCAACAACGACGGTCCTCCACCAGTATGACTTCAAAACCGGCCGCTTCCAGGATGCGTACGGCATCCTTGCCAAGTTCTGGCTGATGATAGCTGATGTGGCAGTCATCCCATAAAACAACAGGCCCCCGGGAGGATGAAGGCGGTTTTATTCGATGTTTAAACCAATGCTGAAAAGTCACCGGTGCAATGGCTGGCAGTGTTCGCCGACGGTGGATCTTAACAGTTTTATCAAGCAGTTCCCGGAACAAACTGTTTTTATATAGATAATTGACCAGACCCGGCATAAGGCTTCCCAGGCGACTGGACAAATGCATATATCCTATCATACGACTTCTCAATGGCACGCCGTGTTGGGCCTGATACTGGGCCAGGAACTCAAATTTTAATTTGGCCATGTCCACCCGGGTGGAGCATTCGTTGCGACAGGCCTTACATGCCACACACAAATCCATTACCTCATAGAGTTCTGTGCTGCCAAGGCCGTCGGTCCCAAGATTGCCGGTTATGGCGGCCCGGAGGGCATTGGCCCGTCCCCTTGTGGAGTCCATTTCTTCACCACTGATTCTAAAGGAAGGACACATGGTACCACTTACTCGGGAGCGACATCCCCCCTGACCGTTGCACATCTCCACCAGCCCTGCAAATCCGCCATGACTTGAAAAATCAAAAAATGTCTTTTCAGGAGAAAGGGATGAGCTATATCCCGGTTTATATTTCAGCCAATCCTGGTCCCAGGGCTCTGGCGCATCAATCATCTTGTGGGGATTAAACAAATTGTCCGGATCAAACAAGGCTTTTACTTCCCGAAAAGCCTGGTAAAGACGTTCTCCGTAGAGCTGTCGATTAAAATACGAACGGGCGAGTCCCTCTCCATGCTCACCTGTGGTGGTGCCTTTGTGGGCAATGGCAATATCCATGATCTTTTGCGCCAGGCGCTCAAGGGAGGCAAGGCCTTCCACGGTTTTCATATTAATTTCAGGCCCCATGTGAAGACAACCTGCCGAGGCATGGGCATCAAAATTAAGTTCAAAGCCCAGTTCTCTTCCCGCCGCAAGGATAGCTTCGGTGAATTCCACCATACGATCCACGGGAACAGTGGCATCATCAATGATCCAGATTCGTCGGTTGTCGTCTCCGGGTTTACTCATCAACAGGCCCAGTATGGATTTTCGGACCCACCACACCTTGCCGACTTCTTCAGGTGTAACGCAATGGGAGATGGGGGTATCATAGCCAGTGTCCGCCAGGGACTGTTCAAGTCCTTGAACTTTTTTTGCAATGGATTCCTCGTTTTTTCCTGCAAATTCCACGATAAGAATGGCCCCGGGGAGCCCATGGACAAAGGTCTGCAATGTGGGTTGATAGGCACTGTTGTCATGGGCCAGTTTCAGGGTGGGATGGGTCATGAGCTCCACCGCAGATGGACCATGTTCCAAGAGAAAGGGCACCCGCTCCAGAGCGGTTTTCATATCATTGAAATGAAGCACCATGAGACGAACGGCCCGGGGCCGGGGGACCAGTCCCACACGAATACGGGTAATGGTCGCCAGGGTACCTTCCGCCCCCACCACCAAAGGCATGAGATTCAAGTACTTTCCCGCATTTTGATCATCCACAAGGCGTTTGAGGTTATAACCGGCCACATTACGCCAGGTATCCGGGTAACCCGTCTCAATATCGGTTTTATATTCTTTTAAAATATCAAGTATTCCCCGATATAACTTTCCCTCAGCAGAGTTCCGTTCCACAAGTTCCGCCACCTGTTCTGGGGATTTGGGTCCCAGGGTGGCCCGGGTGCCATCGGCCAACACCACATCCACCTCCTGAATGTGGTCCACGATCATGCGATATTTTATGGAGTGGGACCCGGTGGAATTATTACCGCTCATCCCGCCCAGGGTGGCCACGGCACTGGATGACGGATCCGGCCCCACCATGAGTTCATGGGGTAAAAGAGCGGCGTTCAACACATCCAGCACCACACCGCTTTGCACATCTGCCCATTGTTCTTCCACATTGATGTCAAGAATATGGTTAACATATTTTGAAAGATCAAGGATAACCCCGGGTCCCACAGTCTGGCCCGAGAGGCTGGAACCGCCCCCCCTGGGAATAATGGAAACACCATATTTTCCGGCAATGTCCACAACAGCACAAATATCATCTATATTGGCGGGAAGTACCACCCCCATGGGGACTTTTCGGTAATCCGAGGCATCGGTACTGTAGAGCTGTCGTGAGATCCCGTCAAAACGGATCTCTCCTTGAATCGCTGATCCCAATGCCTGGACCAACCCTTGCCTTAATTGTTCATCTTTCATAGTCATTCGACTCTTTATTATTTATTTAGGTGATTAAGCGCACCATCTGACACCTTGGAGGAGCTGTTGGCGTGGTTAAGCCCTTAGTTTTCTATGGAAACATGCCCTGATGGACACAACAAAGAGGTCCCCATACTCAGTGATCAAGTTTTTTCTTGGGTGTGTCTCTTTTAAAACAAAACAGATTTTATGATATTTCCCTTTAAATTAGCGCCCTTTGGGCGGACTTTTTATAACCTACTATTTGACAATCGACAAAATGGAAATCCCTATAGTATTGAATTAATTCAGTTATCCAACATCTTTAGCAGATAGACCCCTGAATCACATCATAAACCTTAAACGTAACAGCAATTCTAATTATGGATTCAGGCAACACCAATGGCGCAGAAGGTGCTCAAATTGCTGTAAACGTAAGGGTCGATATCATGGCATCAAAAGTCCCGGTAAAAACATGGATATGGAGGGAATATAAGTAATCAGCAAAAGTCCAACTAATAAAATGAGCAAAAAAGGAAATACGGCTCTCCCCACCCGGGTGAGAGATTTCCCCGTAATCCCCATGGCCACAAAGAGGTTGAGCCCAAAGGGAAAGGTTAAAAAGCCAAGCTCAATATTCACAATCATGATAATACCATAATGGATCAGATCAATATCAAAGGCCTGCAACGCCAGCATCAAAATAGGAGAGATAACAATAATGGCAGACACGATATCCATAACGCACCCGACCAACAGCATAAAAATATTTATTACAAATAAAAACAAATATTTATTATGAATATGAGCAATCAGAAATTCTGCTGCTATTGCGGGTAATTTTTCCCGGGTCAGCAACCAGATAAAGGTCATGGCACAGGCAATAATAAACAAGAGAGCCGACGAAAGTATCACCGACTCTTTTAAAATCCGGTGAAATTGTGCCAGAGTCATATCTCTATATATGAACAACTCCACAAAAAGGGCATACACCACGGACACCGCCGCCGCTTCTGTGGGGGTAAAAATTCCCAAATAGATACCGCCCAGAACAATAATGGGCATGGCAATTCCCCAGGAGGCAGTCTTGATAAGCTGAATACTCTGGGCACGGTCAATCTTCATGGGGGTATCCCACTTGTTCTTTTTTGCCATGACAACGGAATAAAAAATCAAGAGCCCACCAATGACCATCCCCGGCAAAACCCCTGCCAAAAACATCCGGCCAACGGAAACATTCATCACCAACGCATAGAGCACCATTGGTATGGAGGGCGGAATCAAAATACCCATGGAACCCGAAGCAGTCAGCAGTCCTATACTGAAATCTTCATCATACCCATACTTCACCAATGCCGGTATCATGATGGAGCCGATGGCAATGACAGTGGCCGGGCTGGACCCGGATATGGCTGCAAAAAAGATACATGCAAGAATGGAGGAAATGGCCATTCCACCAGGCATATGCCCCACAATGAGTTGCATGAATTTAACCAGATATTTGGAGATGGAGCCCTGGGCCATGATGTTCCCGGCCAGAATAAAAAAAGGAATGGAGAGCAGGATAAAATTGTCCATCCCGTTAAACAGCTGCTGAACCAATGCCTGAAGGGGAATATGAAGAAAAAATTGCAAGGTCGCACCGGTCACCGTCAGCAAAATGATGGCAATGGGGGTTGAAATCAGAAGTAAAGAAATGAACAAAAAGACCATAAATGCAATCATCAGTGGACTCCCGGCCTTGTTTGAAAGGGTGAATTATGCACCAGGCAACGACCGTGTTTAAATGCCTGGATCAAAAATCGACAGGCAATGACAAGGGTACAAATACCGATGGGTAGATAGGGGATAAACATGGGAATCTGTAGTGAAGGCGTGGTCGCACCAAACTGGCTCAATTTCCAAATCTGTATCCAGCTATAATAAAATATCACGAACATGATAAAGGCGGAAATCAAATTAGCCGCAACCTTGAGAAGATGTTTCACCCGATTTGGAACGTATTGCACCAGAGCATCCATGCCAAAATGGGTACCATATTTCACACACACGGCGGCCCCCATAAATGTGATCAAAACAATCATGTACCGGGAGCCCTCATCCACCCAGTCATAGGCCATGCCAAATGCATACCGTAACACCACCTGGATTGTTGCTATTACAGCAAGACCAAGCAGGGCATACCCTATGAATAGCTCCTCAATATTGTTGATAACTCTAAGCACTCGTTTCATCATCCATCTCTCCTTCAATTTCGCATTCTCCAATGCCGGTTCCAAGGCAAAACGCCAGACTCCGTCAAGCAGAATTAAGTCCTAATGTTGAGTTATAGTTATTAACCCGTCAGAAAGATTCACAACGACAGGGGACAGATTCTTCTCTGTCCCCGGCAATGGAGCAAGTCTTTATTTTACTGGTATTGTTTGATTTTTTCCTGGATCATTTTAAGGTAACTCATGCCCGCAAATTGCCCGTATATCTTTTTATCAGGAATGGTCCCCAGTTGCTTTTCATATTTGTCGTAAACCGGCTGAACCGCCCTGCGAAATGCATCCCGCTCTTCCGGTGTCAAACGGGTAACCTTGATTTTGCCGGATGATTCAATCTCTTTGGTCAACTTATCCTTCATTGTCAGGGTCCCTTCACGGTTGGCCTTAATAGCCATCTCAGCTCCCTGGTAAAAAATCTCCTGCTGCTCCGGGGTCAGACGATTCCACACATCAATATTAACAAATTTGATATTCTCGGTGAGACAGTATTGCAACACCGTTGCATAGGGGCAGACCTCCGTAAATTTCATCAAAACGGACGTCAGTATGGGATTTTCCTGGGCATCAATAACGCCGGTCTGCAGCGCATTATAAATTTCGGGAAAGGGCATGGGAATAGGACTGGCACCCAATGTCCTCCAGGTTTCAAGGAATATCGGACTCTCCTGAACGCGTATTTTCAATCCTTTGACATCATCAGGTGTTCGGATTTCATGCTTGATATTGGTCAAATCACGAAACTCATTTTGACCATATCCAAAGGCCACCATCCCCTTTGCAGGAAAAAGATCAGACATAATTTTCCAGAATTCAGAATCTCCCAAAACAGAATAGGCAACACCCCTTGAGGGCCATAAAAAGGGCATGTCCATCAAAGCTATCTGGGGGACAAAGTTTGACAATACCGCCGTGGTGATATCCGCCATATCCAGGGTTCCCATCTGCACCTGCTCCACCATGGAACGTTCCCCTCCCAGTTGCCCCATGGGGAAAACATCAATGGTGATTTCTCCCTTTGTTTTGGCCTTGACATAATCAGCAAAGGCCTGGGCCGAAATGGCATGGGGATGGGTCGGAGGGGGTACCAGTCCGAACTTCAGATTCATTTTAGCCGATGCCGTACTGCAAAAGGTGAAGACAAGTGCACAGGCAATGATCATGGATAAGCGTTTTTTCATCTTTTTCTCCTT
>JASFYZ010000229.1:0-8916 GCA_045046665.1 Desulfobacterium sp. | reverse complement strand
GGAAGGTCGATTTTTGTATCCCTTGCTGTTTGTGATGAAGGTGCAGTTCGAAACCTTGCTCAGTGTTTTTTTCTGGAATCTTGGCAATGAGCTGTTTAATTTCCATCAGTCCAAACGATTATTCCCCTTTATTACCATCGGCGGTGTGCTGGGGGATATGGGGGGTAACCTTTTAACGGTGGGTTTTTCACAGGCCGTTGCCATCAACCATCTGCTGCTGATGTATGGGGCGGTATTAATAATTGCCGCCTTCATGACCCGGTATATGGGAAACCGGTTCCCTTTGCAGGTGGTGCCCAAGATGCCAAAGTCCACCACCAAAGAAGGTCCCACACTTTTAAAACGTATTGTGGGCATGGGCCCCTTGATGAAAAAATCCACCCTTGTCATGGTGATGGTGGGACTCACCTTTTTTGCCAATGTGGTCTTGCCCATCATGAACTATCAGTTCAATGTGGCGGTGGATCACAGTTTCTGCGGTGAAAATGCCATGATTGTTTTCTTTGGAACCTTTCGGGGGGCCATGAACGCCGTTTCTATACTGCTGCTTTTTTTTTCCGGCAAATTTTACGGCAGGTGGGGTATTCCTGTAGCATTGCTATTTCATCCCGTAAATTATCTGTTGGTATTTTTAGGCTTTTTGTTCCGGTTTGATCTTTTTTCTGCCATGTATGCACGGTTTTCCACCAATGTGATTCGTACCACCTTTAATCAACCGGTGAACAATATGCTCATTGGCATTTTCCCGGATGAATACCGATCAAAGATTCGTCCCTTTTTAAGGGGGGTGGTGGCCCGGGCCGGATTGATCACCGGTTCCAGCCTGATATTGTTGACCACCACCGTGCTACCTGCCCATTATCTTTCCATTGTGGCCCTTCCCTTTGTTTTTGCCTGGATTGCCACGGTGATTTTTTTAAAGTTCAAATATGCGGCTTTGATTATCCGGTTGCTTGCCTCGGATGTTCTGGATTTGAGATCCACCGAGGCCCATGTGATCAAGAAGCTGTTCCAGGACAAGCGCATACAGGATAAATTGCTGGAAAATTTTAAATCCAGCAGGGGTATTGATGCTTTTTTTCATGCCCGGCTGCTGCGATATCTCGGCGTGGAGAATCTCGATAGTCATATTTTAAACAGTTTGAAATGCCAGGACAGCCCCACCGTGATTCAGCTGTTGCCGCTGATTTCAGGCAATTGCGGTGACCGTTTTTTCAGGGTACTAAAAAAGTTGATCAATGTGGCGGATGAGCCCCTGACCCTTGCCATGATCCGGGTGGCCAAACCCCGCAACACAAAGGCCTGCCGAAATTTTTACCAGGTATTGGAAACACAGTGCAGACACCAAGGTGTAAAAACCTGCGTTTCCCCGGAAATCCGGGCACACTCGGCCGCCTGTTTGCTCATGGAAATGTCTGAACACCGCCGGGAGTTGATGGGGCAGTGGATGCGCGCTTCCAACCTGGATCATGTCCATGCTGGCAGCATTGCCGTGGCAGAATCAGGGGACACAGTGTATGTTCCCCTGTTGAATCAGCTATTGACCCGGAAAACCCATGAGCGCCTGCTGCCCGCCCTGATTCGTGCCTTAAAAAAGCTGGATCCCACCGATGTCACGGATCGGGTGGCCCCATTTTTGAATCATTCCCAGGTTGCGGTGCGCATGGCTGCCCTGAAAGCTGTTGCGATTAATGATGACGATGGCCTGCGCCGTCGGGTCCTTGCCCTTGTTGGGGACCGTTCCGATGAGCTCCGTGGGCTTGCCATTGAAAAAATAAAGGCATGTCCCCATTGCAATGGAAGATTGTTGTTTGAATTTCTGTATCCGGCTTCCCGGAAAATGCGGGAGGGCATTTTTGAAATTCTCAAAGCCCTTGACATCAAAGATCCAGACATGTTTGCCTTTTTTGAAGGGGAAATCCGTCAGGCCTGCATTTGTCTTGCCATTTGCCAAACCCTGGAGAAATTACCAAAGACCCTCTCCTGTGATCTTTTGTTGCGTCACCTTTCTGAAATCAGAGAAGTCCATATTCAAACCGGGCTTCGGGTGGCCTCCATCAATGATGATTCCGGACAGGTACGGCTTATTTTAAGAAGCCTTTTTTCTAAAGACCATCGCAGACGATCCAATGCCCTGGAAGCCTTGGAAAGTACCATGCATCCCCGGTTGGTCCAGCGTCTTATGCCCTTTCTGGATGGGACGGCTCCTGAAGATATTTTGCAGAATCAATACAGACAACTGGGGGGGCCTGCGGCTTTATTTGAGACGGGTAAGGCCCTTGACTTTCTGTTGCACAGCAACAATTGGCTGACGGTGCGCCTGGCCCGGGGGATATTGAAGACCCTGCCATGGGATGGGATGGATGATGACATAAAAACAGAAAAGGACCGGTGGGAGGGGCAATTGTTCCAAGGGGATGTAAGTGCAGATGGCTTGGAAAATTTCACTTCAATGGAGGCGGTGATGGAAGGAACCTTAAGTTTTCAGGAAAAAATCGTTTATATCCAGAAGGTGGATATCTTTAAAAATCTGGCCATCAATGAACTGGCCGCCATCAGTGACATTGCCCAGGAAGTCACCTTTGCCCCCAAAGAAATTCTGTTCCAAGAAAAGGGGTTTGCAGACACCATGTATATCTGCGTGGATGGGACGATTTCAGCATCCAGAAACAACGTGGATGTGGGCCAATTTAAGGCCGGGGACAGCTTTGGCATGAGTGCCTTTCTGGTGGACAGTAAACGTCTGCTCACCTGTAGGGCCATCGTACCGACGCGATTGCTGGAGATTCATAAACTTGAGTTTGAGGAGATGCTCATGGAGTACCCCCAGATCTCCTTTGAGATTGCCAAAATTCACGCCCGCATGATCCAGCGTCTGCTGGAACAGATTCAAGCAGAAGATACCCATGAAAGCCTGATGAAGGATTTTTTCAATAAGGATAAGCAGATGAAATAGGAACGGGTTGGGTGATCCCCATGATCCATGAACTGTCCAGGGTTCAGCAATTCCATGAAGTCTAAAGCATAAACATTAATAAATTTAGATAGTTATTATGACTTTGACTGGGCGTAGCTGTCCCGGGTTCCAACATTAAAATCAAGCCTCAAAATGCTTATTCCATTTCCGGCTGTAGGGAAATATCCCACTTTTTCATATATTTCCACACAGAGGTTCGGCTTTTACCGATGCGTCGTCCCACTTCGGCCTTGTTCCAGCCACATTCATGAAGAAGATTTACAAGATCCTCCCGGTTTAACTTTGGTTGGGACCTCACCCCAGTGGCTGGCACTGGGGATGCAGTCCAGGGTGAGGGGATTTCAAGACATTCTCTTTTTTTTCTGATTTCAAGGGGAAGATCCCGGGTTTTAATCTGTTGCGACGGGCATAGAACAAAGGCGTGTTCAATGGCATTTTCAAGTTCACGGACATTCCCGGGCCAGGGATATTCCATGAGTTTTTTCATGGCATTGCGACTTATATCCTTTATTCTCATGGATTCCCGCTCATTGTTTTTATCTATGAATTTTCTCACCAGCAGAGGGATATCCTCCCGCCGGGATTTAAGAGGGGGGATATGGATGGGAAACACCTTGAGGCGGTAATAAAGATCTTCCCTGAATTGACCATCCAGGGTGAGGCGGTATATATCTTTGTGGGTGGCGGCCAGCACCCGGATGTCGATTTTTATCTTTCGGGAATCCCCAACCCGCTGGATTTCCCTCTCCTGGATTACCCGGAGCAATTTGACCTGCATGTACGGGGATAATTCCCCGATTTCGTCCAGAAAAATGGTGCCCCCATGGGCCTCTTCAAACCGACCCTTTCGATCCCGATGTGCTCCGGTAAAGGCCCCTTTGACATGGCCGAACAATTCACTTTCCAGAAGGGTTTCAGACAGGGCCGCACAGTTGACCGGGATAAACGGCCCCTGGGACAAGGGGCCATTGTAATGAATGGCCCCAGCCACCAGCTCTTTGCCGGTGCCACTGTCTCCCTGGATTAATACGGTGGCACGGCTGTCTGCCGCCGCAGTGATGGCATAAAACACATCCTGCATGCCCCGGCTTTTGCCGATGATGTTGCCCAGGGTATGGGTTTCACCCAGACGTCGTTCAGCCTCTTCAGCCTTCTTCCTCATGCGGTTGAGTTCCGTAAGATTTGTGAGGGTTTCCACAATGCCAAGAAGGGTGTTGTTTTCATCCCGGATGGCCCGGGCGCTTTTGATCACAGGAACATCATATCCGTCCCGGTGTTTTACATGACATTCTTTGGATTCCGAGGTGCCATGTTTCAATACACCGCATTTTTTCATGTCCGAGGGGCATTCCTTGCCAAAACAGCGGTTGCACTGGAGCAAATTGCATCCTTGGCCCAGGGCCTCCTTTGCGCTATACCCGGTGATGCCCTCCATGGCACGATTCCAGGAGGTGATAGTCGGCATAAGGTCATGACACTTTCTTCATCTTCAATGATTAGGATGGTGTCCTTGGATTCAATGGTATTCGCCTTTCATGCCATGGTGGAGGGGGCAGATTCAATAGATTCAGAGGGGAGGGCAGGTTCAGGGATAACAAGAGGGATAAATATGGAAATGGTGCTCCCTTTGTCCTTTTGTGACGTCACTTTAATACTTCCCTTATGGTTATCTATGATGCCAAAGGCTGCAGCCATTCCCAATCCCCGTCCTTCAAAACGGGTGCTGAAAAAGGGTTCAAATATCCGTTCCTGGGTTTCCTCATCCATTCCCTTTCCATTATCCGTAATGGTCATACAGACATACGCTCCCGGGGACAATTCCGGTGGCGTTGCTGGGTTTTCTTTTTTGGCGATTATTTTTTGACATTTAATGTAAATCTCTCCATTACCGTCCATGGCTTCACAGGCATTGGTCACCACTGCAGACAAGACCATCTGTATCTGGATGGGATCCCCACTAATTTTTATATCATTGCTCTGGAGGTTTATATGGATCTTTACATTGCTGTGGATGGCATGGCGGATGATGGGAAGAGTTTCTTTGATAAAACGGTTCAATGAAATATTCTGGACTCGGTATTTTCCGCCCCTGGCATAGGCCAATAGCTGAGCTGTGAGCCGTGTCATCCGATCTGTGGCACCTTTGATTTCATGGGCATAATTTTTAAAAATGTCATTGGGAAAAAGGTCCTCTTGCATCAGCTCCATGTTGCCGGTAATAACTGCAAGGGCATTGTTGAACTGATGGGCCACCCCTCCGGCAAGGGTTGCAATGGACTCCATGCGTTGCTGTTCAAACTGTTTTTGTTGCAATTTTTTTGTTTCTGTGATGTCTCGATTGCTACCCCGTTTGCCAAGGTATTGTCCATTTTCATCGTAGACCGACCGGCAGGAGTGGCTGATCCATCGGTGCTCCCCTCCACGGGTGATGATGCGAAAACTAATGGCTCCCGGAGCATCGCTACTTTTTTCTTTCTGCAGATGTCGTTTGAATATGGGGAGATCTTCTGGATGAACCATTTCAATGAACAGTTCTGGGTGGCTGAACAAGGCTTCGGGCTCGTACCCGGTGATCAGTTGGCACGAAGGAGAAATATACTCAAAACAGCCATCTGGTTTGATCCAGTACTCCCAGTCATGGGTAAAATCGGCAATGGTTCTGAAACGAATTGCATTTGCCTTTAATACGGCTTCCACAGCTTTTTGTTTGGAGATATATATGCCGATGGTTAGCCCTGATCCACCACCGAATATCAAAGGGACATAGTACCCTTTGAGTACATAGGGGTTGAATCCTGCAGTGACTTTCTGTACAAAGGATAGACTGCATAAAATGGCCATACCCATGAGAGTAAATAATATGATGATAGGGTAACCGGGCCGTGTGAACATTGTTGTAAATTGTTTTATAACGCTGTTCATTTTTTTCTCCCATACTTTTGTTGTGGATGATACATCTATAGTTGATCTGTATGCAAGAAGTGAATAATTGTCAAACAAAAAACAAAATATATCTGATTCGTTACCCATGGTTTCCATAAATTTAAGACTTATCAATTTTCTTGGCACATATTTATTGTATTTTTGCAGCAAGGCTCTGTGAGAATAAGGCAAATTTATTAAAATTAAATTTTTATAAATTCAGTGATATTTATTGTTATGGAATGCGACAAATTTTGGAATAAATGACACTGGGGATGAAAAAAAATGAATGTGGGTTGGAAGTGTTTGGAATTTGAACAACTGGACGTTCGTACCCTGTACCGCTTGCTGCTGAAGCTGCGGGTGGACGTATTCGTGGTGGAACAGCAGTGTTCATATGCTGAATTGGACGGGCTTGACATCCGGCCGGGTACCCGGCATTTGCTGGGCAGGGAGTCAGACAGTGGAGAGCTTGTGGCTTATCTTCGGATACTACCCCCGGGCCTGGTGTTTCCAGAGGTGGGGTTGGGGAGGTTCATGGTGCTGGTAACTGTCGAGAAAAAGGGGTCACGCATCAGATGTTGGACCAGGCCTTCTGGCAGGTAAGGCAGCTATGGCCCGGAAATAATATCCGCATCAGTGCCCAGGTTTATGTGAAAGTATTCTATGCATCCCACGGTTTTATACCCATCTCCCAAGACTATGTTGAGGATGGTATTCCCCATGTGGACATGTCTTTGGATATTAACTCAATTGTTTAAATCACTTCACGCAGCACCGCACTTAATTCCTGAACCATGAAAGGTTTGGCAACCACACCAGAGAATCCATAGGATTTATAATCTGCCATCACCGGATCAGTGGAAAACCCACTTGACACAATCACCTTTGCCTGGGGGTCAATTTTCAGGATATGCTGCACCGCCTCTTTGCCTCCCATGCCCCCGGGAATGGTTAAATCCATGATAACCGCATTAAATTTTTCTTTTTTTGCCATGGACTCCAGATATTTTTTGCATGCCTCAGCACCATCTTCAGCAAAATCAGGATCATACCCCATGTGCTTTAACAGCTCCCCCACAACGGTCCTGATCATCTCTTCATCATCCATTATTAAAATTTTCCCATGCCCTTTGGGACATTTTTTCATGGAGCCATTGGTTGGGGCTATACTTCCATGAATTTTTTCCAGGGATGCGGGTAGATAGATATTAAAAATGGTTCCCATTGCTTCCTGGGAGTGAACGTTTATGAATCCTTCGTGTTTTTCAATGATGGAATGGGCCGTGGCAAGTCCAAGGCCGCTTCCCGTTGGTTTTGTTGTGAAGTAAGGGTCAAAAATAGATTGCAGGTTCTTTTTTGCAATGCCGGTGCCAGTATCTTGGATACTGATTCTTATGTAAGATCCAGGGAAAAGGGGGGTGAAAAAAGTTTTTTTGAGCTCAATGGTTATATTTTCTGCCGTCACCATGACAGTGCCCCCCTCTGCCATGGCATGGCTGGCATTGATAACAATGTTGCTTATCGCCTGATTGATCTGTCCTTCATCCACATTCACAGGGCATAGGTCCGGTGTAATGGAAAAATGATACCCCACATTGGAGCCCCTTAACGCAAAGATAACGGTTTCTTTAATAAGCTCGGTGACGGGCATTGTTTTTTTCACAGGGCTGCCTCCTTTGGAAAAGGTGAGTAGCTGTTTGGTAAGATCCCTGGCCCTGAAACAGGCTTTTTCAGTATCCACAAGAACGTTTGATATGTTTTCCCCCTTTTGTGCATGCAGTTGCGCAAGGGATATATTGCCAATAATGATACTCAGGATATTGTTAAAATCGTGGGCAATGCCACCGGCAAGCAGGGCAGTTGATTCAAGTTTTTCCACCCGAACAAGATCTTCTTGCATTTTTTCTTTTTCGTCCATTTCCCTTTGAAGACTGGCATTGGACTCCACGAGGGCTGCGGTGCGTTTTTCCACCGTTTTTTCAAGATCAATATTGAGTTGTGCCAATGCATTATTTGATTTTTCAATCTCAGCATTCACCCTTTTAAATTCCTTGTTGGCGATTACAAGCTTTAATGCATACTCCGTCTCTGTTTGAACCGCGCTTTCCAGTGCGGTGTGATTTTCAAGCAATGTGTTAGACATCTTATTAAAGACAGCGCCCATTTCACCGATTTCATCCCTGGCGGAAAGATCCACTTTTATACCAAAAATTCCATTGTCAAGCTTTTCCATGGACTGCTTTAATGTTAGAACTGGTTTAATAATAAAACGGGATAACAAGGTGTTCAAAAGTAACGGAATAAAAATGGTCAGCACCATGAAAAAAGTAATAAAAACAATTATAACCTGGTTTAGCTGTTTATTTATAAATTTGGAATTATAGTATGTTTTTATATATCCAAGCTGTTCTCCAATGACTTCAATCATTGAAGAATAGGATGCCATACTTTTATTTGTTTTAAGTCTTTTTTCAAAAACAGCGGTCTCGTCAAGGGCCTGCATCTCATTTTGGGAGAGTGTTTCTATAAAGTCTGTTCCGGTGGACAGTATTAAAATGCCTTTTTTGTCATATAACCCCACCCCTGCAATGCCTCTAACAGCCAGGATGTCTTTTAATGATTCCTGGAGTGCTATTTGCTGTTCTGCAAATATTTCATTGGCAAGATCTTCTCGATTTTGTTCAAAAAGCACACTTAAAAGCGTGTTGATCTCATCATATTTTTGATCCAGGATTTTGGTACTTGTAAAATACAGCATGCAACTGCACATCAGTGCAAATATCAAACAGGTTGTTAGAACAATAGTGTTTATCTTAAAACCAAGACTCGTTGTTTTTATTTTTTTATTCATAATAAGTAACTTTTGATCGATAACACATTGTTAAAATTAGTTTTTGGGAAAATGGGGTCAGGCTTAATTACAATGACCCATCCCGGCGGGGTGGATCAGGGAAAAATGGTTTTGAAATATCTGACATGTCCATTATCAATTTCATTGATTACCGCATTTTTAA
>JASFYZ010000228.1:0-6089 GCA_045046665.1 Desulfobacterium sp. | reverse complement strand
CACAGCCATGGCAGATGCCAGCATTTTCGCTGCCATCACGCCACCTTGACCGCCTCTTCCGTGAAATCGGATCTCTTTTCCTGACATTTTCACCTCTTTATTGTTATGTTTATGAAATACTGGTATGCGGTACCCCAATTGGTATTATCGTAATCGAACTTTACTCATCGTGTCAAGCATAATTTGAACTTTACGATCAATACCCTTGCCCACCGGGGCCTGGGTTGTTTCTAACAATGGCCCAATCAGGCAGGTCCGCCCATCTCGATTTGGCCACTTCGAAACTTGAGTGCAATATTAAAAACGAAAACTTTGCTCCGCTAATGACATTGGCTCTCGGCGGTTAGTTTAGCCTTGATATCATTGACTAATTCATTCTTGTTTAATTTCTCTGCTTTGGTCAAAGGCATTTTCGTGATAAATTCAATTCGTTCCGGTAATTCCAGCACAGATGCCTTTTTTTCCTTTAAGAAAGAGATGATCTCCTGAAAGGTTAAGGTTTTTCCATCCATGGGTTGGACATAGGCACAGGCCCTTTCACCCATGAGCGGGTCCGGCATGGCAATCACCGCCACCACAGCCACATCCGGGTGTTGCTGAATGAGTCGTTCTATAACTGTGGCACTGATACTCTCTCCGGCCCGGTTGATCATCTCTTTTAATCGGCCGGTGAGGGTAATATAGCCTTTGTCGCTGATGCGGGCGATATCTCCGGTTCGGAAAAAACCATTCTGGTCAAAGGCTTTGTTGTTTTCCTGGGGGCTATTAAAGTATCCGGAAAATACACAGGGGCCTTTTATCAGCAATTCGCCTGGTTTTCCACAAGGCAGCTCCTTGCCCAGAAGGTCCACTACCTTGTAAATATCATGGGGAAAGGTGGGACGTCCCACTGTGCAGCAGATGGTATCATAGTCATCCACTGAACGGGTGATGCAGGTCATGCCTTCGGTGCCGCCATACCCATTGTAGAATTTCATCTGTAATTTTTCCATCACCTCTTTGACCATATCAGGATGGCTTGCGCCGCCTGCGCTGTGCATTTTTTTCAGGGAAGAGAGATTGAATTTATCCAGATCCTTATATTGAAGCATTCGCTGGGCCAGGGTGGGAACCCAGATGATGGCCGTCACCTTTTCCCGTTCAATGGTGGTACAGATGGATTCATTGTCAGTTTTATCCAGAAGAATCATCTTCCCCAGGGTGATGATGCTGCCCAGAAATCCCTTAGTAAAAGAGAGATCATGACCGATGGGGCCAGCGATTAAATTTATATCTTCAGTATGTTGATCCCAGGAAAGGGAGCAGTGTTCTACGCCACAGGCCAGGCTGTTGTGAATACGAGGAACGATTTTGGGATGTCCTGTGGTGCCACCGGTGGGACCCATGTGGGCCACCTGCATGGAATCTGGGTTTCGTTGTTCAATGGTCTTTTGAAGTGCCGGGGTTATGGGAGTTGCCGCAATAAGTGTTTCCATGCAGGAGAATCCAGGTTGTGTGATCTCCCCCCGAACGGTGATGATATTTTTAATTTCAGGATGCTCTTGGAGGACGTCGTTGACGATGGGCTGATAATCTGTTTTTTTATATTTCACCGGTACAATCCAGGCAACAGCATCGGTGAGTTTCACCAGATGGTTGATCTCAAATTGACGATAACGGTCAATTAAGAGGACAGGGATGGCCCCGATTTTCTGACAGGCAAAATAGGCAAATATAAATTCATGCCAGTTGGGCAGTTGGATCAACACCCGGTCAAGGGGGTTAATGCCAAGTTTTATCATTCCTCCTGCCAGGCGATGGGTTTCTTCTCGAACCTCTCCATAGGTGAGGCGGGCTGTTGCATCCACAATGGCCTCTTTATCGGGTTGCATATCAGCGGCTCTGTCCAGCAGATCGCCCAGGGTCATTCCCCGCCACCAGCCTTTTTTGATGTAGGTTTCAACATCCTCTTTTTGATAAGGTATAACACCTTCCAATAATTGACTCATGGGTTTTTCCTTAAAACTTAGTTGATTTGATGATGTTGTGATCGTGTCATTAAAATCGAACGGATAAAATCCACTGATTCGTAAATATTCGGGTCGGTAATGTAAATGTTTGGCCAATGCCCATATTCCATATTCGTTTATTTGGGACTGCGTAGCATACGAATGCTATGTGAGTAGGCCAAAATAGACGAATATGGAGTGCTGGTCGAATATTTATACTAATTCACCATGTCCGGTAGAATGGTTACAATAATGGGAAAGGCAATCATAATCGCCGTTCCCACAATCAGCGCAATTAAAAAGGGGGTGATTCCCCTGAATACAACCGTAATGGGTTGTTTGGCAATGGCACTGACCACATAAACATTGATTCCCACAGGGGGTGTGATGATGCCCATCTGGGAAAGCAAAACAATAATAATTCCAAACCATATGGGGTCATATCCCAGGTTGATTACAATGGGATAAAAAATGGGAATGGTAAGCATGATCAGGGCCAGGGCGTCAATAAAACAACCGCCGACGATATAAACAATGCAGATCAGTGTCATGATGGACCACGAGGGCCAGGTGAGGCCAGCGACGATGCCTGCGGTTTCCATGGGAATCCGGCTCAATGCCAGAAAATGTCCGAAAATGGTGGCACCGGTGATGAGCATTAATACCATGCACGAGATTCTCAATGTCTCATGTATGGCCATCCAAAGCCCTTTCCAGTCCAGTTTTTTCTGGACCATAACGATGATGAGAATGGCCATGGAGCCCACGGCACCGGCCTTTGTAGGGGTGAAAAAACCAAAAAACATGCCGCCCATTACAAATAGAAATACCAGAATGGTTTCCCACAGCTCCAGCAGGGAAAAAAGCATCTCTTTGAGGGTGAATTTTTCACCGGGGGGGGCCTGATCGGGTCTTAACTTGCAATAGATGCTGATGGCAGCAAAGAACAATACCATGATAAAAAGAGCGGGCAGAATGCCGGCAATAAAGAGCTTGCCAATGGACTGCTGTGTGGATATGCCATAGATGATCAGCACCACGGAAGGGGGCATGAGGCTTCCCAGGGTACCGCCTGCGGCCACGCAGCCTGTGGAGATTTCCGGGGCGTATTTGTAGCGCTTCATTTCGGGCAGGGCAATGGTGCCCATGGTGGCTGCCGTTGCCGTGGCAGAGCCGCAAATGGCACCAAAGGCTGTGCAGGCACCGATGGTGGCCATGCAAAGGCCGCCTTCCACCCGTCCAAAGAATTTATTGGCCACATCGTAGAGTTTGCTGCTGGTACCCGCATAAAAGGCAACATATCCCATGAAAACAAACAGGGGAATCAGGGTCAGGCTGTATGAGGAAAATACCGAATAAATATCCCGGGACAAAATCATGAGGCCAGCGTTAATGTTTGTCAGAAAACTGTACCCTAAAAATCCCACCAGGGCCATGACGTAGGCTACTGGCATGCGGGTAAAAAAAAGTGCCAGCAAAAGAAAAATTCCCACATATCCGGTTATCATAAAATGGCTCATAGAACCCCCTTTTTAAAAAGCAGTGTAAACAGTTCCATGATCAACACGCAGGTGAGCATGAACATGGCAAAGGAGATGCAGAATACCAGAAGATAGGTGGGAAACTGCAAAGTCATGGAAACCTCATGGGACATTCTAAGCTCGTTGGCATAGGAAAAACACTGCCAGGTAATCAGACCGAACAGAACCGCACTCACCAGGGTGATCATACAGTCATTGATCCATTTCATGCGTTTCGGGAACTTTGTATAAAGAAGTTCAACCCCTATATTTGCCTTGTCGATGTGGGCCGAAGGCAGGGCAAACCCCAACAGTACCGCCGCCATGAGAGCGGTTAATTCTTCGGCACCCAGTAAGGGATAGTTGAATATGCCGCCAATCACATCGGTACATGTGAGCAGCATCATTCCCAGCAGCAGAATACCGGCCATCCTGTTTAAAAAATGCGAAATAAATTGAATCACCTTCATTGATGGACCCCGTTGTTTAGGATAAAAATTGGTTCAAAAATGAGATCGTCGACGCTATTATTCCGTTGCCATATATTTACTTTTAAATTTGCCTTTTTTTGCATCCTCTAATCGTTTCTTGACAAACTTGAGAACCTCTTCTCCAGGAAGATTTTTTGATTTTGTATCGGCAAGCCAGGCATCAATCACCGGCTGAACGGCCTTGCGCCATTTTTTGGATTCTTTGGAATTCAGGCCAATGAGATCATTTCCTTGGGTCAAAGAAAAAGTCATGGCCTGGGCATCTGCGGCATTCCATGCCTGGCCGTGTTTGATGGTCCACTCCTGGTTGAGCTTTGTGATGGCTTCCTGGGCCTGGGGTGACAGACTGTTCCATTTTGATTTGTTCATGACCACGAAAAAACCAAGGGAGTAGCCAATGGAGTAACAGGCGGTGGAGCTGCTTATCACTTCTGCCAGTTTCCAGTCATAGCTGGCGGAAAAATCCCACACACCGCCATCCACTACGCCCTTTTGAAGCGCTTGATAGAGTTCAGGCATGGGCAGAGCAATGGGGGTTCCGCCTAATGCCTTGACCGTTTCAGCGGAGGGTCCATGGGATCGAATTTTCATGCCTTTCAAATCGTCCATGGTGCGGATGGCCTTGTCTTTGGAGTGGATTACACCCGGGCCGTGGCCATGGAGATAAAGGACCTTGACGCTGTCAAGTTCTTTGGGTTGAAATTTGTCATACACCTCGTTGAGAATGGCCGTGGCCACAGGTCCGCTGGGGTATCCCAGGGGCAGGTTGATAAAGTCCATGAGGGGGAATCGTCCCCGGGTATACTGAAGAACGGAAAAACCAATGTCTGCAATGCCCTTTTCAACCCCTTCAAAGGTTTGGCTGGAGCTGATGAGCGCGCAGCCGGGATAATAGGCAATTTTGACTTCGCCGTTGGTCTCTTTTTCCACGGCTTTACACCATGATTCCGCCAGTTTACTTTGAATAACCGTGGGGGGGAAAAAGCAGTTATATGTGAGGTTCACCGTTTTTGCGGCGACACCCCCGGGGCCCATGAATAAACCAAATGCAACAATAAGGCTCACTAAGCAAACAGAACACGATGTTTGTTTTCTCATTTCCGGCACTCCTTTTTTTGTTCCTGGGTGGTGTATTTACAATCATGAACAGTCATGATCTTTCGGCCATCCTAAACGTAATGGTGACCACGTGGATCAGGTCATGTGATCACCATTAACGTATTTAATCATTTTCTTGGTATGGATATCCTTTTTTTTATAAGAAAATCCCGGCAAACCAAGGTGCCCCTACGTGTGGACAACCATAGAGGGAGTTGAAATTTTCGTTGTGGCAGGCCAAGCTGCCATTCAGGTCTATAAAAATGGGTGGCTATATGGCATAAGCGATTTTTGCACCTTCACGCATGGCATCCACAATCAATCCTGGTTCCTTGGAACTGCCAATGTTGTAGACCTCTGGTACAAGTCCCTCCAGGGTATCGCTCAGCCCTGAATTGGGGATGAGGTCCTGGGTGTCAATGATATGTTTGGCTTTGATTACATATCGTCGTTGATCTTTTAACTGGACTTCAAGCCCGTCATCGGTGACCTTTTCGTATTTAACGTCGGACCATATGGGCACCCCTTTTTGTTTGAGCCAAGGCCAGAGATTATCCAGATCGTCCACGGTCATTTTATCTCCCAGCTCTTCCTTGGGGCCATTGTGGACAATGGCTACGTCTCGACCCCGTTTGGTCAGAAATTCAGCCAGTTCGCAGCCATGGAGGGTACCACCCACAATCACCACCTTTTTTCCCACCGGCATATACAATTTAGAAAGTTTCTCCATCTGGGCGGAGCTGAAAAATTTGAGAAAAAATTTAAGCTGGCCATGCATCTCCCCGGCCTTGATCACCTTGGAACTGTCGCCCCCCGGGATGTCAAAGGTGGCATGTTCTGGACCGGCGGCCACGATGACCACATCGGGACGTTCCGTTTTGACAAGATCTTTTGTCACCTCTTTTTTCATGTGAACAGTGACCCCTTCTTTTTTCAACTGGTTTTCAAGATAGTTAACAAAGAGGATGAGATCTTCGGTTTCCAGATCCTTA
>JASFYZ010000227.1:0-7216 GCA_045046665.1 Desulfobacterium sp. | reverse complement strand
AAAATTACATTACACTTTCTTAGATCATTCCCCATTTGCAGGGACTTTTTCCCAAAAGACTGTAAAGTACTTTGGGGGTCATATGAAGGATGCCAAAAACTGGTTAGACTTTTTCAATCCAGTTTTCAGTGTCTTCTGTCATGCCATACTGGATGTTAGTGATGGCTTCATTGAATTTTACCGCCAGTTTACCAGGGGTGCCATCTCCGATGTGCATGACATTGTCACCATATTTAATTTCTCCCACAGGAGAGATAACCGCAGCGGTTCCGGAACCAAAAGCCTCGGTCAGGGAACCGTCTTTATGGGCTGCAGCTAATTCATCAATGCTGATTTTCCGTTCTGATACCTTCATCCCCCATTTACGACCCAATTGAAGCACAGAGTCCCGGGTGATGCCGGGCAGAATACTGCCATTGAGCATGGGGGTTAACAGTTCATCGTTGATCACGAAAAAGATGTTCATGGCACCCACTTCTTCGATATATTTCTGCTCCACCCCATCCAGCCACAGAACCTGGGCATATCCTTCTTTCTTTGCTTTTTCCGATGCAAAGAGGCTTGCTGCGTAATTACCAGCGGTTTTATACTCGCCAACGCCGCCCCGGACGGCCCGGACATGGTCTTTGGAAATCATAATTTTCACCGGATTAAATCCTTCAGCATAATAGGCTCCTACCGGGGAAAGCAGAAGGAAATATCGATAGGTGTGGGAAGCCCGAACCCCCAGGAATGGGTCTGTGGCAAAAACTGTGGGACGGATATAGAGAGAAGTGCCCGGGGTTTCTGGAATCCACTCTTTTTCAACTTTTAAAAGTTCTTTCAGAGCTTCCAGGGCAAAGGCTTCATCCACCTCTGGAATACACAATCCCCGGGCAGAGCTATTGAGGCGTTTGAAATTTGCCTGGGGTCTGAACAGCTGAATATCTCCCTTGGCCGTCTTATATGCCTTGAGCCCCTCAAAAATGGTCTGGCCATAGTGAAGGGTCATGGTGGCAGGGGAAATTGAAAAATTGTGCAGGGGTTCAATGCGGGCATTGTGCCACCCCTTGTCCAGATTGTAATCCATGTTAAACATGTGATCGGTGAATATGGTGCCAAAGCCCAGAGCAGAGTCCTCCGGTCTTTTCCCCTGTTTTTCTACGCGGGTAATGGATATATCCATTTAATAAACCTCCCTTAATTTGTATGTATATATACCTTGTATCAATCAATATATGATAAGTTGAATATATGATCTTGAACCAGGGCCTTTGTCAAGGAATTTTGTTTGAATGGCTTATTATTCAGATTTGCAAACTCAAATAATTTTTTTTTACCAACTGTTTGGTTTCCCAGGGCCTTCCCGGTATCGGGTATTACTTTTTTGGGCCCGGATCTGGTTTGACAAATAAAGGTTTGTTTAATAAGTTATGGTCTTCATTTCTAATAATGGGCTTGGGCAGAGTTAACACCAAGTTCCAAAATATATTTAAGGAGAGAAATAGACAGAATGCATATTTTGGACAAAGTAAAAGAGAGCGGATTGATTTTTGACGGTGCCATGGGCTCCATGCTCATTGCAGCAGGACTCAAGGGTGGTAAAATGTCGGAATTGTGGAACCTTGAAAACCCCCAGGTGATAGAAGATATCCACAAAGCCTATTTTGATGCAGGTTCGGATGTGGCGGTGAGCAACAGCTTTGGTGCATCTCCCTTTAAATTGAAAAAAATGGGCGTAGATGCAAATCCTGAAAAAATCAATGTGGCTGCCGTTGAAATTGCCAAAAGGGCTGCCGGGCCGGGTCAGTATGTGGCTGGGGATATGGGACCATTGGGGGAAATGCTCCAGCCTGCGGGACTGTTAACACAAGAAGAGGCAGAAAGACATTATGTAGAACAGGCCACCTTTCTGGCCAGTGGTGGCATTGATTTTTTTATCCTTGAGACTTTTTTTGATCTTAACGAAATTTTGGCGGCCATAAGAGCCATTCGCAGCGTGTCCGATCTGCCCATTTTTTCCACCATGACCTTTCAAAAGAAACCCACTGGCTTTTTTACCCTCATGGGAAACAAACCTGGTGACAGCATGAATAAAATGGTGGAGGCCGGTGCCTCTGTGGTTGGGGCCAACTGCTCCCTTGCCAGTGATACCATGGTGGATCTTGCAAAGATAATCAGAGACAGCGTTGATGTCCCTGTAATGATTCAACCCAACGCCGGTGCCCCCAAAAACGTGGGAGACATCGTAGTTTATCCGGAAACAGTAGACTATTTTTGCAATAACATCCTGACCCTCAAAGAAATGGGTATTGATGTGGTGGGAGGCTGCTGTGGTACAACACCGGATTTTATCCGGGCCATGGCTGAAAAAATATCAGCCTGATGTTAGTAGCATATAACCCGTATGACAGGGCAACCTGTCACAACGAAGATAGAAAATGGAATCATGCCGCCCCTGACGGGGGCTCTGTTGTTGGTACTTTAATGTTGTATTTTTTTATAAAGTGCTCATCTTTATAATCACCCCCGATACTTCCCATAGGATGGTAATTATTTGTCAAATCAAGTGTGGATAAAAGAAAAAGAGGGTCGAAATCTCAAGTTTTGGCGTGAAACGCTCCTGAATTACGGGATGAACAGATGGGGGTTCAATAAAGTCTACAGTGTCGGGGCCACTTCTGAACTCATTCGAAGTTGTGCCCCTGCTACCTTTGAAGAGTGGGAAACTTTTTATTTTGAATTTGCCAGCCAAAAGAAAAAACAGGGTATTCAAATTACCCGGGAATATATTGTGGATCTGGGAAGGAAACTCCATGTTAAGCTTTCTGAAGTTGTCCAGAATGAGCTTGAATCAATTTCAGAAGAAGAGTGCATTGATTATGTCTACAATCTGATTTTAAACAGAACCTATGAAGGTTATAAAACTGAGATTGAAACAATTTATGGGCAACTTGAGGGATGTCTTAATCGTAAGATTGAACCCGCACCCGATGAATGGGACAGGCATTTTGGTGTGGATTTTTTTATTCAGGTTAAAGATGCTTACCTTGGATTACAGATAAAACCCATTTCTGCTGAAAATTCCATCAACAACTACCAATGGGTTGAAATACATCGAAAAAAACATTTGAAGTTTCAAGAAAAATTCATGGGAAAGGTGTTTTTTGTTTATTCCATTAAAGCACAGGGAAAGAAAAAAATAATTCACAATGTGGAAGTCATTGATGAGATAAAAGCCGAAATTGTACGTCTGGAGGCCTCGTTATGACCACTGAGCACAAGGTTCTATTCTCTGACGCACGGAATTTAAGCCTACTCTCCGATGAATCTGTTGATCTTGTTGTGACCTCTCCACCCTATCCCATGATCAGCATGTGGGATGATTTGTTTGCAACCATGAATCCCGAAATTCAACAGGCACTGGATCAAGATTGTGGAAATACCGCCTTTGAGCTGATGAATCTGGAGTTGGACAAAGTATGGCAGGAACTTGACAGGGTTGTAAAACCATCGGGGTTTGTCTGTATCAACATCGGGGATGCCACCCGCACCATTGGCAAACAGTTTCAATTATATTCCAATCATTCACGAATAACCTCTGCGTTGACCCAACTTTCATTTCAATCTCTGCCTGTGATCCTCTGGAAAAAGGCAACCAACTCACCCAATAAATTCATGGGTTCAGGAATGCTCCCAGCAGGGGCATATGTCACTTTGGAACATGAATACATAATGATTTTCAGAAAAGGGGGGAAACGGGAGTTCAAAACATCTCGGCAGAAACAAAACAGAAATAAAAGTGCTTTTTTCTGGGAAGAAAGAAATCAGTGGTTTTCTGATACGTGGGCCATAAAAGGGGTCAGGCAAAAAATGGGTGGTGGAAAATTAAGGGAGCGTAATGCTGCATATCCCTTTGAGTTGCCTTACCGATTAATTAACATGTATTCTGTAAAAGGCGATACGATTCTTGATCCATTTCTGGGCACCGGGACAACCACTTTTGCTGCCATGGCATCTGAACGAAATTCATGGGGCTTTGAATGTGATAAACATTTTTCAGATGTCATTGGTGAAGGATTGAAGAACGTAAATCAGATATCCAAGAATACGGTTACCCGGCGCATTGAAAATCATTTTGATTTTGTTAAAACGTATCAACAAAATAAAAAAAACTTAAAACATAAAAGCCATGTCTATGGTTTTCCAGTGATGACAAAACAGGAATCTCAGTTAGAATTTAATTTTGTGAAAAATATTTGTTCGTCTGACTTCGCAAACATATCTGTGAGCTACGAAGAGCTGGTTGTTTCTGATAAGGCAAAACAGGATACTGTAAAACCTTACCAGGGTTCTGATTTCTTTTCAGGAAAACAGATGAACCTGTTTGACCTGTAAAAGTGATCGACATTGTTATTAAGCTTCCTGCTGGCGCTGGGCTGCGTATTCACACATACAGGCCAGCGCCCGGACGGCCCGTTCCGGTGACGGGAAAAGAACTGTCTTGTAACGATCTTCACTGGTGCCGTGGAGCATCTCTGACGCGGCATCGGCCATGAGGCTCACTCCGAGTATGGGTTTTTCATATTGTTTAACCAGTTCCTTTACCTTGTCTTTAAAGATTTGATCAAAATCCAGCAGGGCTTTTTTCATGGGGACCATCTCTTTTTTGTCAAAATCGGGATCGCACAGAGCCACAGATTCCAGCATCTTGTTTCCAAAAATACGTTTTCCATCAATCCCAAGATGGATCACCGCATCACACCCCTCCCACTGAAGCAAGGCCTCCATGGCCACCAGGGGGATATTGATATCAAATTCCCCCACCACATCAACGGGGTTGCCCTTACTCCAGTAATCGGGCAGCAGTTTATTGAGTTTTTCCAGGATGGTGTCAGGCAGATCTGGAAGCTCAAGCCCATTCTCAGTGCACAGATCTGAGGTCACAACGCCCCAGCCACCCCCCAATGTGACAATGCCCACCCGGTTGCCCGGGGGCAGGGGAAGGGAAGAGAATACAACAGAGGCATCCACCATCTCCATGGGTTGCCGCACTTGGATAATGCCCGCCTGGCGGCAGGCCGCATCAAACACCACCCCATCAGATGCCATGGCACCGGAGTGGCTGCTCGCGGCCCTGGCACCGGCTGCGGTGCGCCCTCCTTTTAACATCACCACTGGTTTTTTCCTGGAGACTCGGGAGGCGGCGTTGAAAAATCGGTGGCCATCCTTAATACTTTCAAGATAAAGCACCACAGTTTGGGTCTTTTCATCCATTTCAAAAAGATCCAGATAATCTTCCACCGTGATCATGGCTTCGTTGCCCGAGCCACTGTAAACACGCATGCCAACCCCATGTTTTTCTGCAAAATTGAGCAGCTGCACCCCCAGATTACCCGATTGGGAAACCAGGGCCGTGGTACCCGCAGTGGGATGGGTGTTGGAACTGGTGCAGAAAAACTTTTTGTGGGGTGAACAAATCCCCATGGTATTGGGACCAAGGATAATGATGCCTGCCGTTGACGCCGTTTGGACGATTTTTTCTTCGAGAATTCTGCCCGTCTCTCCGGTTTCACTGAAACCCGAGGTGATCAGCAACATCCCTTTGATCCCCTTGGCTTTAAGCTGGGGAATCAGATCCAACACCTGGGTGGCGGGAAGGGTCACCACTGCCAGATCCACCGATCCCTTAATATCTGACAATTGCCCATGCACCGGTCTGCCCAAAATACGCCCCCCCCTGGGATTGACCATGTAAATTTTTCCTTCATATCCACCACTGATGGTGTTGCTTGGCAGAAGATTCCCCCATTTACCAATGGTGCCGGATGCCCCCACAAATGCCACAGAATTGGGGAAAAAAAGTTTGCTTAACTGTTTTTTATCAATGGGAGGGCGGGTGTTAACTTTTGGCTTTGCTAACCCAATTTTCACAAGGGCATCAACCCCCACAAGATCTCCTGCGGCCGTGGCAATGAGGGGATTGATATCAATTTCCTGGATTTCCGGGCATTGGATGGACAATTGAGAAAGCCCTCTGAGGGTAGATTTTAGTTTTTCAAAATCCACGGGCATTTCTCCTCTAAATGCTCCCAGCAGGCTTTTTCCTGAAATTTCAGACAGCATGCTCACGATATCTGTGTCGGAAAGGGGGGCCAGACGGAAAGCAACATCGTGAAGGGCTTCGGTGTAGATTCCCCCAAGGCCAAATATGATCACCGGCCCGAAGTGTGGATCCCGGAACATACCAGCCACAAATTCGCGTTTTCCCTGGATCATGGGTTGAATCAATATTCCTTCCAGTTCTGCCGGTGCATTTTCAAGTATATCCGTGGCAGCCTGTTGCACGGCTTCAGGGGAAGAGAGACCCGGTTTCACCAGACCCAGTTCAGATTTATGGGCAATGCCGCTGCCGCACCCCTTGAGCACCACTGGAAACGCCATGGTTTTGGCAACATCTTGGGCTTCCTGTGCGGTGTGCACCATTTTGTTTGAAACAACGGGGATGTCAAATGCTTGGAGAATATCGTTGGAATCTTTTTCCGAAAAAATGGAAATTCCCTGGGCCAGGGCAATGGTTATTTTTTTTTGGATCAAGTCAGGTTGCTTCATATTTTAACTCCCTTAAAAAGAATATCATTGATCTGATCTGTTACACCAGAAGCGTCTATATCCTGATTAAATATAATGGCATCTAAGCAGGCATGTTCAATGGACCCCACCATCACCTTGAGCAAGACATGGGGATCAATTTCTTTTTTGATCTCTCCCTGGGCCATGCCCTTAATGATGATGTCATGTATGGATGTCTCAATGGACATCATTGTGCTATGGGCATTGGATTGAAAATATTCTGGGCTGTTTCTCACTTCAAGAAGCAGTATCCTGCCAAACACTCTGTTTTTCAGGTAGGCTTTGGTGGTGGTGGTGATGAAGACGTTTAATTTTTCAACGGCGGTGCTTTTTTTGTTTATTTTTGCTGAAAGCAATCGTTGAAAAATCGTTATGTTTTCTCCCAGCAGCTCAAACAGTAGGTCTTTTTTATCCTTGAAATATTTATAAATTAATCCCTCCGTGACCCCGGCTTCCCGGGCAATATTCGCCGTGGTGATGGCGTTAAAATTTTTTTGCTCCAGAAGACAGGAGAGGGCTTTCAATATTTTGGTTTTTCCAGGGGGGTGATGTGGGCTCATTATTTTATTATCCAAAATCCATTTTCAATCTTTGTTGTGTCGGT
>JASFYZ010000226.1:0-4146 GCA_045046665.1 Desulfobacterium sp. | reverse complement strand
CTTTGAATTGCATGAATACCGCCATGAATATAAGAGCTGAGTGGCTTCCAGGAATATTCCTTGAATTCAAGCAATTGATCCAAAACGATTTGAGGGGCCTGGCCTTCAAGTTTTTTTAACATCACAGATAACATTGGGAGTTTCTGGGACTTTCTTGCACTTTCTGCATTAAGTTCTGTCATCAACTTTGACACAGCAATGTCAGATGCTGAATAAAAGACCCATAGAGCCCTTACAAAAGCCTCATACTGCAACCTTAGAAGGCCAATATGAAGTAAAGTTACCTGATGCTAAAAGTATTTTTAAACTTTCCGCATGTTCAAACGAAACAATGCTTAATATCCTACTTGCTTCATTTCTATATGAAGGGGCTAAAAACTCAGTATTTATGTTTTGAAATATTTTTTTTTCAAATTCTACTGAGCGGCTTAATAGATGATTAATTTTTTTCTCCTTTCAAATCATAATCACGATGCTGAGCGGAACTATGGGCCGCACAAGCGAATGAAGTTTGTGAGGTTCTCTTTGACCTGACCAGCTCCTTGTTTAAGTGCGTAGCGCCAGGACAAGGAGCTATGCGCAGACAGCACCGCAATTCAGTGTGGCAAAACAGACGTAACGCCTGCAACAATGGCACTTTGGATTGGCAGTGTTTTTGCGTATTTTTGCAAAAACAGTGACAAGACTAAAGTGTCCGCTTGCTTGCACTTGTTATGTTTATTTGTTGATTATTTTACGAATTTTATCAAGCTTTTGTTGGCTAGCTTTAAGGCTTTCATATAAGTGCCAAACCAATTTATCTAATTCTTCCATTATTTCTTTTCGTTCGGATAGTTTTCGAGATTCGGCCATTTTATTTAATCTGTTAGTGATCATTCGCTTTACGCCAAGGGCACTTCTTTCACCGCCATCATACGCAGCAAAATACACATCGTAATAATCATATTCAGGGTAATTCTCTTCCCAAATTTTTGATATTTGTTTGCCTTCGTTAGCAAGTCTTCTTATTTCTTCAATTTCTTTATCGTCCATACTGATTCCTTTAAACATAACGAATAGTTGTGTGGATCTGGCTATCTTTACCGTTTAAAAAACAAACAGAATCATAAAAAAATTATGAACATTTTCTAACCGTATATTCAATAATTCTTAATGTTATCCTGAAACCAGATAACACCATCTTTTGCGCTTAAATGGTGAATAGTCCCCTGACAAAATAAATTCCTTAAATACAGAAAGACTTGGTTCCATAAAACGCCCTCTGGTTTTAAAAATACGACATAAGTAAAAAAATAAACCCTTTACTTCTTATACCCATGAAAATTTTGTGTCAATAATGTTTCTTGATATGCAGTTTTGCAGATTTATAATGGAAACAATTCCCGAAGGCCCTTGATAAGACTGCCCACACTTTGATGTTGATGACATTCTTTCCAGATGTAATCCCCGTTGAAGATGAATAAAATTTGGGTTACCACCCCCATTATGACCAAACGATCACTACAGACACCCCTTGCTTTTTCAGCACCCCATAACACCAAACACATATTTCTTGCTAAAAAACCCCTTTTCATTCTCAACAAGATGAGATATGCATTGGTCAACAAATTATCAGCCGTGACATTCATGAGCTAACACAGGGAAGGGGTTATGAAATATTGGAGAGTCCCTCTTGATTCAGAAGAGGTCGAGGTAACACAGGGCATTGTTCACATCATTGAGGACCGGTGCAAGGGATGCGGATACTGCATTGAGTACTGCCCAAGGGGTGTCCTTGAATTTTCAAAGGCGTTCAACAAAAACGGCTACCATCCCCCACGGGCCAAGGCAGAAGGGTGCCTGAACTGCCACTATTGTGAGCTTCTCTGTCCCGAGTTTGCCATTTTTTCCACAGAAGCCATGGCAGAACAGGCCACCGTCTAATCAGAATTCCCGGTGAAGATACCCGGAGAAGATGTGCACCCGTCGGAGGAATCACGGATTTATTTTTCCATGATCCACCACAACAACCAGGCAGGCCCTGCCTGTTCAATTTAGAATAAGGGGTTATTAAAGGAACAGGATGAAACCAGCAGTCGATACAGGTAAGCATTTTATCAACGGAGACATTGCATGTGCCGAAGGGGCCATTGCGGCGGGGTGCCTTTTTTTCGGGGGGTATCCCATTACCCCTGCCACCGAGGTGGCAGAGCACATGTCCGAGCGACTTCCCCATGTGGGGGGCACCTATATACAGATGGAAGACGAGATCGCAGCCATGACCTCCATTCTTGGCGGGGCATGGACAGGCAAGAAAACCATGACGGCAACGTCAGGCCCCGGCTTCAGCCTCATGATGGAGACCGTGGGACTTGCCATTGTGACAGAGACCCCCTGTGTGGTGGTCAATGTCCAGCGGGGAGGCCCTTCCACAGGGTTGCCCACCCAGGGAGGCCAGGGAGATATGATGCAGGCCAAGTGGGGATCCCATGGCGATTATGAGATCATTGCCCTGGCACCCTCATCTCCCCAGGAGATGTTTGACCTCACCATCACCGCCTTTAATTTAAGTGAAAAATATCGCACTCCGGTTTTCATCATGTCCGACGAAATTGTGGGGCACATGAGTGAAAAGGTAGTCATCCCGGAAAAAAAAGCCATCAAGACCTTTTCAAGGGTTCAACCCCAGGGAAAAAAGGAGAACTTTCATCCCTTCAGACCAGGGGCCAACGGGGTCGCCCCCATGCCCGCCATCGGCCAGGGATACAAGGTCCATGTGACAGGACTTACCCACGATGAAAAAGGCTACCCGGTGATGACTGTAGATACCCAGGCGGAAATGATGGAACGTCTGCTGGGAAAAATCAGAAACAACCTGGATGACATCATCATGACGGAGCAATACCGTTTGGACGATGCAGACATTGTCATTGTCTCCTATGGTGTTTCATCCAGGACAAGTTACACCGCCGTTGACATGGCAAGAAAACAAGGTATCAAAGCCGGCCTTTTAAGACTCATCACCGTGTGGCCCTTTCCAGACCATTTAATAAAGGAACTTGCGTTGAGGGTGAAGGGCTTTATCACCGTTGAAATCAACATGGGCCAGATCAGCCGGGAGGTGGAGCGGTGTGCAGCCTACAAGGTCCCCTCATACCTTGCAGGCCATCCCGGGGGTGCGGTGGTCTCCCCCGAAGCGGTGATTTCCATCATGAAGGAGGCATTTTAACCATGGGCAATCCAGCAGTAAAAGAAAAGGGTCCCGTCTCCCATCCCCTGGAAGATCTGGTTCGCATGGAGCGGCTTCCCCACATATGGTGTCCCGGGTGCGGTATAGGTTCTGTGTTTACAGCCTGTCTGACGGCCATGAAAAACACGGGGATAGATTACGATGATTTTGCCATGGTTTCAGGCATTGGCTGTTCTGGCAGGGGGGCCGGTTATATAGACATCGACAGTTTCCACACCACCCATGGCAGGTCCATTCCCTTTGCCACGGGGATCAAAATGGCAAAACCCGAAACCAACGTCATTGTCTTTTCCGGTGATGGAGACCTCTTTGCCATTGGCGGCAACCATTTTATCCATGCGGCCCGGCGGAACATGGACATCACCGTGGTCTGCGTCAACAATTTCATTTACGGAATGACCGGGGGGCAAGCTGCGGCCACAACCCCCCATGAGGCAAAATCCTCCACCTCCATGGGAGGGAACCCGGAATCTCCCTTTAATCTTCCGTTACTTGCCTATGCCGCCGGAGCCACCTATGTGGCAAGGTGGACCATGCTCCACTCAAGGGATCTTGCCGACAGCATTGAAGAGGCCATTAATCACAAGGGATTCTCCTTTGTGGAGGCCCTGTCGCCCTGCCCTATCAACTATGGTCGGCGCAATAAACAAAAACCCCTGGATACACTGAGGGAATACCACGACAACACCATTATAAAGAACAATGCCGATCCCAGTGAGCTGGGCATTGATTTTAAGAAAAAGGTGATCCTGGGTAAATTTGTGGACGTTGAAAAGCCATCCCATGATGAGCAATACCATCGACTTTATCTTGGAACGTCAACAGAATAGTTTAGGAATGAGTCCGCAATAACTTTCCTAACCCGGGAGCGCGGGCGTCTCGCCCGCTCTGCAAATACTTAAAGCGAAGCGGGCGGG
>JASFYZ010000225.1:0-10731 GCA_045046665.1 Desulfobacterium sp. | reverse complement strand
GCACTGTACCACTTGGAAAATTCAAACATCCCCCTGACTTTCTCATCGTCATTAATGATCCCCAGGCACATTTCAAGGGCACCCTGGGCAAAGGAGTTGGAGTAATCATCGTGGCTGGACTCCTGGAGGAATTCAGTGATCAGCATTTGGGATGTGCGTTTGGTGCCATCCATTCTGATGTCAATGGGGTCCTTGGGGGTCTGGATGGGGTCCCAGTCTTCGTACCCGACTTTGTTCATAATATATTTTTGACCCCGTTTTCCCATGGCATCAAAGATGGCTTTTTTTTTGGATTCAATGTCTTTCGAGGTAAAGTTATCCATTGGCTTCCACTCCAAAAAAGGTTTCGTTAAAATCGGTGATCAGGGCCATGGACACAGGGATGAGCATCTCACAGGTTTTGACGTTTGTTCCCTTGAGTGTTGCGGTCATTTCCGCAGAAATGAGCTGGAGCTGGGCGTAGAGGGCATCCATGTTCAGTGTGGGATATTTCCCCCCTTGTTCAAACTGGGTCTGACCGCAGATGTGACTTACACCGGCTGTGGATGTGGGAATGCCGTAAATCCTACAGGTGATGGGCCGTGATTCATACAGGATGCAGAGGTTGTCTTCTCCTAACAGCGGGCACCGAATGCGTTCCTGGGACATGGTGGCCAGAATCTCCAACTCCTTTTTTCCTGCCTTGACAGCCTTCTGGGCATCCCGTTTCATTTTGAACAATGCCCTGTCAATTTTGGCGGCTTTATCAATGAGTTTACTTTTTTCTGTTCCTGAAAATTTTTCCCTGAATTTATGGTTCAGATAGATCGCCTCAATGATGGGGATGTCAAATATGGCATAACAGCAGTCACAGCATTTTTCCTTGCAGGAAACCTCCTTGGGATATTCTGATTTTACCTTTTCAAAAATGCCGTCAATGATGGAGACCAGGGCCTCGTATTTTACAAAATGTTCTTTAAAATCCATGGAAGTTCAGTCCTTATTATTTGTCAGGTTTGCTTTTGATGTCTGGCACCCTGAAAGTTATTTAAAATCTTATTTTCCAATGCAGAATTGACTGAAAATTTTGTCAAGGATGTCAATGTCTGCAGTATCTCCGGTGATTTCCCCCAGTGATTCCGCTGCCATTCGAATGTCAATGGCAAGGGTCTCCTCTTCCCTGTGGTGCATCAGGTTTTGCCTGGCACAGCCAAGGGCGGTTTTTGTTTTTTCAAGGGCAATTTTGTGTCTCAGGTTGGGGATCACGCTGGTGGGATCTATCTGGTCTGCTGCGGACATTGCCAGGATCTGTTTTTTAAGGTCCTGGATTCCCTTGACCCTGCGTGCAGAGATCAGGGCATGGGGAATGTCCTGCAGATTTTCTGGCAGTTGCGGGGTGAAGTTCAATGGCATTAGATCTATTTTGTTAAAGACAATGATCACTTTTTTATAGGTGGGTGCAATGGCATGAATCTCCTGGGCAGAAATCCCCTCGCCAGCGGTTTTCATGAAAAGAATCATGTCAGCCCGGGCAATATTCTCCTTTGCTTTTCTGATACCGATCTGCTCCACCGGATCTTTTGTGTCATGCATGCCTGCCGTGTCGGAGATGACAAAGGGAACCCCGTCAATGTTAATGCCCTCTTCAATGAGATCCCGGGTGGTCCCGGGTATGGCCGTGACAATGGATCTTTCAGACTCCAGGAGGCAGTTCATGAGGCTGGATTTTCCCACGTTGGGGGGGCCGCAGATGGCAAGCTTGATACCATCCCTTAAAAAATGGCCGTCATCATAGGTCTTGATGCCCTGGTTGCAGATGTCAATGACCCCATCAATCTGTTCAAGAAATTGTGTTTCCGAGATCAGATCCTCCCCTTCATCGAGGAAATCAATGGCCGCTTCAATGAGGGTTAACAGAGAAATAAGCATTTCCCGCCCCTGGGTAATGGTCTCTTTGAGTTTTCCTGTGGACTGGGCTGCGGCCATCTTCATGGAGGCCGTGGATCTGGCACAGATGATGTCAGAAATGGCCTCGGCCTGGGTGAGATCAATGCGATTGTTTAAAAATGCCCGTTTGGTGAATTCACCGGGCTCTGCAAGGCGTATACCCTGTGTGATAATGCATTCCAAAATGGCCCGCATGACCATGGGACCCGCATGGGCATGGATTTCCACCACATTTTCCCGGGTATAGGATCTGGGTGCCAGCATGGGAATCACAAGGACCTCATCCAGCACGATGTTCTCTTTGGGATGGAAAATATAGCCATGGACAACCCGGTGGGATTCCAGATGGCGGCAATCCATGGGTCCCTTCAGGGTTTTTCCAAACAGTCCGGATATGACAGGCAACGCCTGGTGTCCGGAAATGCGAATGATGCCGATCCCCCCCATCCCGGGGGGAGTGGCAATGGCGGCAATGGTGTCGTGGATCATGGAACTATTTTTGGGTGTTCCTTCTTTTTTTGTAAGCTCTTTTTTTGGGAAAGATGACAAGTCTTCTGTAATAGCCGTCTCCCATGCTCTGGGTTCTTACCCGGGCATCGTCCTTCAGGGCCAGGTGAACAATCCGACGATCCTGGGCCGTCATCTGGTTGATGGTGGCAGGTTTTCCGGTTTTTTGGGCCTTGTCCGCCATTTTATGGGCCAGGGCTCTCAGGTTCTCCTTCCGGGTTTCCATATATCCTTCGATGTCCACCTTGAGTCGCACCCGGGATTCGCTGTACCGATTGATGATTTTATCGGTGAGGAACTGCATGGCCTCCAGGGTCTGGCCCCGTCGGCCGATGAGTACCCCGGAGTTGCCCCCCTCCACCCTTAAAAGGAGTCGATCCTCATCACTTTGTGCAACCACTGTGGCATCGGAGGTGATAAGATCCACCATTTTTTGAAGAGTCGTTTGTCCAAGCTCCATGGCTTCTTCAGGTACATCCACAGCGATCTCGTCCATGTATTTGGGAGGGAACCCCTCATCTTTGTCATCAATGACCTCATTTTCCCCTGTGTTCTGGTCCGGGGGAGCGACCTCCCTTTTTCTGAGTTTCTTTTCTTCCGATTTCTCCGGGGGGCTTGATGCCTCCTCAGGACTCTGTGTTACCTCCACCGGAGCCCCAGGTGCTTCCTGGGTAACCTCCACAGGCGGCTCATGGGTGACGGATTTTTCCTTCACATTTTCCGTTGGGTTTTTTTCTGGTTCGGTCTCCTTGGGCTTATGTGTCGGCCGTGGTGCCGGTTTCCTGGGCGTTTTTTTCTTTGCCACAGGAACACTTTTAAATTTCTTACCAGCTGGGCTAACCACCGGTTCCGGTGTCTCTTTGCCAAAGGCCTCATCCACCATGGACATGATCCCCTGGGGATCTGCTGAATCTCCTGCATCTGATGAGGGGGTATCCAACGTGTTTTTTTTCTCCGGCAGGGTCACACGTATTCTTGCCTTTTTTACACCGACAATGCCAAAAATTCCGGATGAACCCGAAGAGATTATGTCATAAACCAGTTGTTTCTTGGTCACATTTAATTCAGAGCAGGCCTTGGTAACGGCCGCATCAATGTTTTTTCCATCAAATTCCTGGGTCTGTTTCATCATACCTCCGTTGTTTAGGCAAATTTCTTTTGAATGTAGTACTGCTGGCCAATGGAGAGAACATTATTAACAAGCCAGTACAGGACAAGTCCGGCAGGAAAGTTAATGAAAATAAAGGTCATGAATATGGGCATGAGCATCATCATCTTTGCCTGGGTGGGATCACCCGTGGAGGGCGACATTTTTTGTTGCAAAAACATGGAGGCGCCCATGATGATGGTCAGAACCGGGATACCATAGGGGGCCTGCATAAAAGGAATGGCAAAATCAAAACTAAAAAGCCGGTCCGGTGCTGAAAGGTCTGCAATCCAGCCCATGAAGGGCGCATGTCTGAGTTCAATGGCCTGGTAAAGCATGCGGTACAGGGCAAAAAAGATGGGCATTTGAACAATCATGGGAAGACAACCGCTCATGGGATTAACCTTATATGTCTTATAAAGGCCCATTACCTCCTGGTTCATGCGCTGTTTGTCATCTTTATATTTTTCCCGGAGTTCCATCATCAAGGGTTGCAGTCTTTTCATGTCACTCATGGACTTGTAACTCTTACTGCCCAGGGGCCAGAAGATGAGTTTTATCAGAAGGGTCAAAAGAATGATGGCAATGCCGTAGTTGGGGATGATATCGTAGATCAGGTTCATTCCGATGAGACAGGGCTTTGCCAGGATATCGAACCATCCGAAATTAATGGATTTTTTAAGGTTGTTGTCATAGGCACTGAGAATTTTAAGACTTTTGGGACCCATGTACAGATCAAAGGAGAGGGAGGCCTGCTGTCCCGGATCAATGCGATCCATGGATTTTATGTAGGATGAGGTGATCAGATCTCCATTCAGCGCAAGTTTGAATTTGGCCTCCGAAGGGGTGGCAGGTACCAGGGCCGAGACAAAGTATCTGCCACTGTTGCCGATCCATTCAATGGTGCCGGTGAAGGTGTCTTTTTCCTCAATATCATCCGGGTCAATTTCTTCCAGTTTGGTATTAATTAAAGCCACAGGGCCATTGGCACCAAACCGAGCTGTGCTGGATTTGTCTGTGTTGATTCGATGGGGAAGGGATATCTTAAGGGCATCCTTAAGGGGCATACTTGAGGTGTTTTTGATAACAACGTCCATGCCCACAAGATAGGTGGATGCTGAAAAAGTAAACACTTTTTCCACGGTGATGCCATGGGGAGACTCCCAGGAAAACACGATGACCTTTTCTCCATTGCTCAGACGATTCTGAAGGGTGTCTGTGCGGGCCGTAAATACAGCCGTTTCAAGGCCAGGCACGCTTTTCCCTTCAAGATCAACGGAAAATGTGCCCACATCAAGGTTGGGGGGGATCATCTGCTTAAAAGGCGCATCCGCTTCAACGGCTTCCCGGTAATCTTTAAGCGTAAAACTGGTTACCGCAGCACCGTATTCGGATATTGAAATATTATAAAGGGGTGTTTCCACGGATAGCAGCCGGGCATTTGTTCGCTGGATGCTGTGTTCTGTGGCGGAGGTATCACCGTTAAGTAGTCCGCCAGGGGAGGGTACTGTGGGGGATATGTTTTCAACCGTTGATCCTGCCGGCATTCCCTGGGTGGTTTCCAGGGGGTCTGTGACTTCTTTTTCGCTGACAAAAAAGGTGTTCCAACCAACGATAATAACTATAGAAAGGATAATGGCAATGAATAAGCGCTTTTGCTCTTCCATCTTGTCTCCCGCAATGCGTGATGAATATTATGGTATCTGTTTAGGAATGAAAGGGACAATGGGGAAGAGATCAGGATGTTCATTTCTTCAGGGGACAGGGTCAAATCCTCCCGGATGAAAGGGGTGGCATTTCAGTATCCGTTTGACAGCAAGGAAGACGCCTTTAAGGCTGCCATGTTTTTTGACAGCCTCAAACGCATATTCTGAACATGATGGATAAAAACGACATGTCGGCCCTGTCAGGGGAGATATCAAAAGTTGATAAACTTTTATAAAGAATAGGAGTACCTGCTGGATCATTCAGAGGGCCTTGTTATTTTCTTAAAAAGTTTGCCAAGTTCATCGGGAATCTGACGATTGGTCAGTTGCGCTGCATATTTCCTTGCAATAATGTTGACATCCCACCTTCCCGGCAGAATATCTTTATTGAGCCTGTAATATTCTCTGACCATCCGTTTGATTCTGTTACGCGCCACCGCGTTTCCCACTTTTTTGGATACAGTAATCCCGATACGACTTTTTTCCAGGGAGTTTTCCTTGAAATTGGCCAGGAAGAAACGAGTCTGCATCCTTTTCCCATGTCTGGACAAAAATAAAAATTGGGCTCTTTTAAGGAGCCTTTCGTCTTTTTGAAATAGATACTTGCCCATATGGTCAAGCGCCTCTATCAGGCTGTCAATTTCTTACGGCCTTTGGCCCGTCTGCTGTTCACAATGCGTCGACCGGCAGCAGTAGACATTCTTTTGAGGAAACCATGTTTTCTGGCACGTTTGATTCTGCTGGGCTGGAAAGTTCTTTTCATCTGTAAATCCTTATTTTACGTTTGGTTGGGTCCTGGTGTTGCTACAGTCTGTATCCCAAGGGTGTGGTATGGAGAAATTCAAGCCCGCAAAGGGGCCGTCCGCTCCATAAAAATCCAATGTTGCAGTGCTTCTATAAAGTGGCACTTTTTTAGTTTGTTTCACAACAGCAGTATCCGTCACTCCCGCTCCTCGGGAAATCCATGGGACTGGGTCGTTGAAGAGTTGTCTGCCGCTATAAACATGAAACTCTAAATCATTATTGTTCAAGTGTCAAGAATCAATTGATTTTTTCGGTCAACCCCATGGAGTCCACTGCATTGACAGAGATAAAAAATGATTGCACTTGCCGGAAAAATAATTTTCTGTATACTGATTCCATGCACAGATTCTTTTGTCTGTCACCGGCCATTCTAACTTGGGCGTATTCCCATTTCCCCAGTCGGCGTCTTAACTCTTTGATTTGTAAAGAAATTATTTCTGAATCAATTCATTCTTGACTTAATAAAATCAATACGTTATAGGCGGTGTCTGGAGAATGGGAATGCGCCTTTCTAATGTTGTCTTCCGGGTAATTCATGACCCCTTCCGGAATTTGAGCCAAAAATAGAATGGTCGATCTGTATCTCTACGGGCTACGCTCTCTACCTTTATCCATAAGGGAATACTATGAATGAAAAAATAACGATTCTTTTTGGGGAAGATCCAGCTGAGCCAGATGAATCCATTCGAACGGAACTGAAAAAGAGCGGGATAAGGTGTCTTTCCTGCACCAATGGCATTGATCTTGTCCGTCGGGCCATTCTGAAAAATCCAGATGTCATTGTGGTGGATGTCTCTTTGTCCCGCATGAACGGATACCAGTGCGCAAGAATACTGCGGCATGATCCCGTGACCCGGAATACACCGATTATCCATTTCGGAACTACCAGCAGCCCTGTGGATCGCTATTGGAGTAAGGTGTGTGGCGGGGACATGTTTCTTGAACTTCCCCTTGAAAATGGGGAGTTGAAGGCATCCATCCATCAACTTATTCCGGATGGTGGTGCCCGTCCCAGGCCAGCGACCTCTGGGAATATCATACCGGAAATGACGGATCAGTCTATTTTGGGACTTGCCACCAATCTTCTTGAACAGGATCTGCTCCGGCTCAATATTTTAAAAGAGATCAATATGGTGGACACAATGGGCAGTTCCCCCGGAGACCTGATCTCCGCCTTGTTTGCCATTATTAACTCTCTTTACCCTTTTTCTTCGGGGGCTGCTCTGTTGCTTTATGAAAATCACATTGATTTTTATTTTTGCGGCAACCACAGCTCCGGGATGAATCGGTCTTTTGAGATCAAGTCCTTGATACTGGATCAGTTAAAGCATCATCAGGATATTCACATCAACCTGGATGACATCGTTGACATTATGATTGATTCGGAAATATCCGGCCCCTCTTCCTATGGAAGTCAGGATGTCTATGTCCATATTGGTGAGCCCCAGGGGCCTGTGAACACGGCTCTTGCATTTGAAAATATTCATCTGGAGGGGTATAATCGGGAGGAGAAATCTATTTTTTATCTTGCCCTGGATCTTGTCCGGGGGGTTATCGAAAAAAAGATTTTTTTTCGCATGAACCAGGAATTGTCCTTAATTGATATTGCCACCCAGGGTTACTCCATTACGTTTTTCATGGAAGTGCTGGGCCGGGAAATGGAAAATGCCGCACGGCATAATTATACCATTACCTTTTTTACCATGCTGTTTGTTAATTTTACCACCATTATCAAGGGCATGGGCAACGAACAGCTCAGTGGATTGCTCAAGGCCATACAGACATCCATTCTAAGAAGTATGAGAAAAACAGATGTGGTGGCCAGATGGAATCAGGCCAATTTTGCATTTTTATTGACCCACACCCCCCTGGAAGGGTCCAGGGAGGTCATTGTGAGAGTGAAGAGGAATCTTCTGAAAGATCTTGCCGGGTTCGGCATTGATGTAAAACGGATTAAACTTGATTTTGGCGTCTGTCAGTTTAATTCAGCTCGGGATAAAACGGCAGAAGTCTTTTTTAAAAATGCCATGCCCCGGAAGAAAAAAAAACAGGATTGAGAACCTAAGGGAGTTCATGGAAAATAAAAAAATAAATCCTAAAGGGGAAAGGCTGAAACTAGGAGAAATTCTGGTGAAGGAGAGGGTTCTTTCTGAAAAACATAAGAAAGAGGCCCTGGCCATTCAGAAATCCCTTCCAGTCTATAAAACACTGGGAGAAATTTGCCTGGAAGAAAAATTTATCTCCCGGCGGGATTTGAACCGGGTACTGGCAAAGTACCATAAACGGATTCCCTTGGGCATGCTCTTGATGAACCTTGGCATGATCAACCACCAGGAACTCAAAGATGCCCTGGCAGAGCAGGAACAAAACGGTGGAAAAATCGGAGAGATTTTCATCAAAAAAGGATTCGTCAATGAAAAGGCGCTGGTGGATACCCTGGCCACACAAATGGGAATTTTAAAAATATTTCCAGATTTTCATATCATTGATCGTAAGCTTTTAAAGGGGTGGAGTGAAGACTTTTTGAAAAAGAATGTCATCCTGCCGGCATTCAAAGAAAAAGGTGAAGTAACCGTTATCATGTCTGATCCCTTTAATCATGAGCTGATCCAGGATGTGGAACGTATGTTCCAGTGCAAAATACGTCCTGCCATTGCCACCTCCATGGATATCAAACGGGCCCTTCAGCAGCATTTCCAGAAGGTTTCCCTTGATGTAATGCCACGCATGGCCGTTAAAACCGAGGATGACAACAAAGATCTGGTGGTGGGGGACAAGGGGCTTTCCATTGGCGACCAGGAGGGCGTTGTGGGGGTGCTGGATTTTATCATCAGCAATGCCATTGCCGAGGGGGCAAGTGATGTTCATATTGAGCCCAAGGAGTCCAGCCTCCAGGTGCGGTATCGCATTGATGGGATACTGCACCATAAAACAGATCTTCCCATTTCCATGTCAGCCGCTTTGAGTTCCCGCATCAAAATTTTATGCAAATTGGATATTTCCGAAAAAAGAAAGCACCAGGATGGCAGACTTCGTGCACAGGTGATGGAGCAGGATGTGGACATGCGGGTGTCGGTTTATGCGGCGGCCTTTGGTGAAAATATTGTCATTCGTATTCTCTATCGCCAGAGTAATTTCATAGATATTGACCAGCTTGGCATCACTCCTGAGAATAAACGTAAATTTCTTGAACTCATGGCCCTTCCCTCGGGTATTGTCCTTGTGACAGGCCCCACCGGCAGCGGAAAGACCACTACCCTTTACTCCGCCATCAATCAAATCAATGACGGTTCTAAATCCATCATCACTGTGGAAGATCCCGTGGAGTATGTCATGGAGGGGGTGGTCCAGGGACAGCTCAATCATAAACTGGGACATACCTATGTTGATTTTATTAAATCTATGATGCGCCAGGACCCTGATGTGATCATGGTGGGAGAAATTCGAGATCCGCTTTCAGCCGGGGCCGTGATCCAGGCATCTCTTACCGGCCATAAGGTGCTGACCACCCTTCACGCCGAGGATTCCACCGGTGGGCTCCTAAGGCTGGTTGATATGGGCATTGATGCCTTTCTCATCTCCTCCACGGTGATGGCGGTGATGGCCCAGCGACTGGTCCGGGTGCTTTGCCCCCGTTGCAAAGAGGCCTACACCCCGGATGCGGTTCAATTGTCCACTCTGGGAGTGGATATTAATATTCCAAAAAAAGTAAAATTTTATAAAGCTGTGGGGTGCAGTTCCTGTGATCATATGGGGTACCGGGGCCGCACCGGTGTCCATGAATTGCTGTGCATGAATGATAAGGTCAGGGATATTCTGTTGAGCCAAGGCACAGGAAGTGATATTCGACGGGTCGCCCGATCCGGGACAGGATTGATGACCATGAGGGAGGATGGGTTCTATAAGCTGATGAAGGGGGTTACCACCTTTGATGAAATTTCCCGGGTGCTTCCCTGGCAGGACAGCGAAGATGACCTGCTCCGTTCTGCCGAAGAAATCATTGCCATGGTAGAAGGGGGAAAGTCTTCTGTCTCCACCGACGAAGAGTCAGCGTCAATGGATGCTGGCAAAGAAAATAAAAAGGAGATGTTCGTATCCGGGGCAGGGAAAGACGGTGAGCTGTGTCGGGTATCCCTGGATATTTCAGCCATGGATAAAGCCGGGGATAAGTTGGTCGATTTTTTCAATATATACCAGCGCAATGCGGCCCATGGAGATGGGGGACAGGCAGATTTATCCACGGGCGAACTTGAGCGGTTTGTTGATTTTGTGAAAGCTGCCATGAAACATGCCAGATCCCTGGCAGTGTCTCCCTTTGCTGATCTTGTGCTTCGCAAAAAAAACGGTAATCTGGAAATTGTTGTGGCGCTTCTTGTGCGGGAGCACCCTTTAAAAGCCAAGGCTCAGGGGAGGGGGGACCAGGGACCCCGACTGCTCAATTTTATTAGAAAGCGAAATAAGCCCGGCGTCAGATCCAGTGGGCAGACCACGGGTACGGGGTCCTTGGATGTGGAGGGTGGTGCCGCCAGCAGTGGTATGTATCGAAAAGTGGTGAAAAAATTATTGTGGGAACCCCGTTTTATTTAAAGGGGTTTCATTCTTTTTGTCAGCCATAAGTTTTTTGCTACTTCAAAGATATGG
>JASFYZ010000224.1:0-3910 GCA_045046665.1 Desulfobacterium sp. | reverse complement strand
AACGAACGTGCCAGGAAACGTGACCCTGAAAAAATTACCAGCCGCATGGCATGGAGAGCCATTAAAGCTGTTCTGCCAGAGAACGCCATCATCTCCTCTGATATTGGTAATTCCTGCGCACTGGGTGCTGCTTATCCCACCTTTGAAGAGGGACGTAAATATCTGGCTCCCGGTATGTTCGGACCCTGCGGTTACGGATTTCCCGCCATCTGTGGTGCAAAGATAGCCCAGCCCGACGTACCTGTAGTAGGTTTTGCCGGTGACGGCGCGTTTGGGATCTCCATGAATGAAATGGCTGCCTGCGGCCGTGAGGAATGGCCTGGAATCACCATGATCATTTTCCGCAACTATCACTGGGGTGCTGAGAAGAGAAACACCACCCTCTGGTATGATGACAACTTTGTGGGAACCGAGCTTAACCGGGATGTTGACTATGCAGCAGTTGCCAGAGCCTGCGGTGTTGAGGGTGTCCAGGCCTGGAGCATGGATGACCTTAAAGAAAAATTGTCCGCAGCCATACAGCGACAGATGGAAGAGGGCAAGACCACTTTTATCGAGGTCATGACCAACATGGAACTGGGCGAACCCTTCCGTCGGGATGCCATGAAAAAACCGGTTGCTGTTGCCGGGATCAGCAAAGATGATATGTGTCCCCAATAGAGTATCCGTAAATTAAGTTAGATCCGGGTCCGGCGCAACCTTAAGGTTCAGCCGGACCCGATATTTCCAAATTTTTATTAAAAACATTGTAGTCAAAATTTTAAGAAGGGGATAAAATATTATGGACAATAAAACCGACTGGCTGGACTATGATGCCGATGAAATGGTGGCGGGTGATAAGGATGCCCTGTGGCATCATTTAAAGCCCCATAAAGTCTTTAATGCCCAGGAGCAGATGATCATTGTTGAGGGCAAGGGACTTATGGTCACAGATATCCGTGGCCGTGAATATCTGGATGCCACCTCAGGCGGTGTCTGGAGTGTGATGGTTGGCTACGGCAGAGATTCCATTGCCGAGGCTGTGTGTGAGCAGATGAAAAAAATGCCTTATTTTGCCGGGATATTCGGCAATGTTCCTTCCATAAAGTTTGCCAAAAAACTGCTGGAAAAACTTCCCAACCACGACAAAGTCTATTTTTCAAATTCCGGTTCCGAAGCCAATGAAAAAGCCTTTAAGATGGTCCGTCAGGCCTCAAAAATCAGCCCGGAACGACAGGGCAAATACAAAATAATGTACAGGGACCGGGACTATCACGGCACCACCATCGGAGCCATGAGCGCCACTGGCCAGGCCCAGAGAAGGGAAGATTTCGGCCCCTTTGTCCCAGGATTTGTGGAGTTTCCCCATTGCACCTGCTATCGCTGTCCATACGACAAAACTTACGGCAACTGCGACATTGAGTGCGCCCGCAAGGTTGAAGATATCATCCTTAAGGAAGGTCCTGAAACCATCGGCGGCTTGATTGTGGAGCCCATTACAGCCGGCGGCGGTGTCCTGATACCGGTAAAGGAATATTATCCCCTCCTCCAGGAAATCTGCAAAAAATACGATATCTGGATGATCATGGATGAGGTGGTTTGCGGATTTGGCAGAACCGGTACCTTCTGGGGCCATGAGCATTATGATGTGGACCCTGATATCATCACCATGGCCAAAGGCCTTGCCTCTTCCTATGAAGCCCTGTCGGCCACCGTTGTAAAACAAAAAATTTACGACATGTTCCTCTGCGATCCAGCAGACCCGGATGATCGTCTCAATTACTTCAGGGATATCTCCACCTATGGCGGATGTACCTCAGCCATGACCGCAGCCCTTGAAAGCACCCGGATCATCGAAGATGAAAATCTGCTGGACAATTCCGTTGAAGTAGGAGCCTACCTCATTGAAAAACTTGCAACCCTTAGGCAATATGATGTGGTTGGGGATGTCCGGGGCAAGGGTCTGTTTGCCGGTATTGAATTTGTCATTGACAAAGAGACCAAGGAACCCATTACCGAAGGTCAGATGGCAGCCCTCATGGGCAATGTCATGGCACAGAACGTGATCGTGGGCCGGACCAATTCCAGCTTCCACGGTCTGAACAATATCATGAACTTTGCCCCCTGCCTGATCATCACCAAGGAGCAAGTCGATACCATTGTGGCTGCAGTTGAAACAGCCATTAAAAAAACTTTTGAATAAAATTTAGTATCATTAAATTTAAGGAGAATTAAAATGCGCGTTGGAATCTTAAAAGAGATCAAAGTATTGGAAAACAGAGTATGTATGACACCAGCCGGTGTTGTTGCCATGAAACAAAACGGCCATGATGTTCTGGTTGAAAAAAATGCAGGTGCAGGCGCGGGTTTTCCCGATTCAGACTATGTGGCAGCCGGTGCTACAATTGCCGATACCCCTGCCCAGGTTTATGCAGATTGCGACATGGTCATGCATGTAAAAGAACCCCAGCCTTCTGAGTATGACATGATCCGGGAAGACCAGATTGTGTTCACCTATCTTCACCTGGCAGCGGACGAACAGCAGACCAATGCCCTGATCAAAAGCAAATCCATTGATATTGCCTATGAGACCATTGAAAAAGACAATGGCTCCCTTCCCCTCCTGGTTCCCATGAGTGAAGTTGCAGGACGTATGGCCACCCAGGAAGCTGCAAAATATCTGGAAATGCCCCAGGGCGGAATGGGTGTTCTTCTGGGCGGTGTTACCGGTGTTGAGCCTGCCACCGTAGTTGTTATCGGTGGTGGTGTGGTGGGTATCAACGCAGCCAAAATGGCCTGTGGTCTTGGCGCAAAAGTGTATATCCTTGACACAAACCTGGAAAGACTGGCCTATCTTGACGATGTCATGCCTGCCAACTGCTTTCCTATCATGTCCAATGCCGCAATCCTGGCAGAAATGGTTGCCAAGGCTGATGCTGTTATTGGTGCGGTTCTGGTTGCCGGTACCAAGGCACCTAAGCTGCTCACCCGTGAGATGCTCAAAACCATGAAAAAAGGATCTGTGATTGTTGATGTTGCCATTGACCAGGGCGGCTGCTTTGAAACATCCAAAGCCACCACCCATGCAGAGCCCACCTATGAAGTTGACGGTGTTGTACATTACTGCGTTGCCAACATGCCAGGGGCAGTCGCAAGGACTTCTACCAGAGCCCTGACCAACGCCACCCTTCCCTATGCCATTGAAATTGCCAACAAGGGATGGAAAAAAGCTATGCAGGATAACAAGGAAATCAAGCTGGGTGCAAATGTTATCAAAGGCCAGATTACATACAAGGCTGTTGCAGAGGCATTTAACCTTGAGTATACTCCTGTTGAAAATTTCCTTTAATAGTTAATTTCCAATAAAAAAAGCGTTATGCTTTTTTCGCTATTATACATTCGCCGTGGTGCCTTTCACTTAACACGACTTTCTAGCGGGAAAGCATAACGCTTTCAACCTGAAAACCTGGGGGGCCCTTTCCTTTAACCATTAAACCCCTCCTGAATCGTTTCAAATGTATGCAGCCAGGTATCAAAAAGGGGGCATTTCTCTCTCATTTTTTTTAGTCCGACTTCCCGGGCAATGGTTATGCCTGTTGTCGTTTTGGGAAATTTTCCGTTTTTTGACCATTCGTCAAGCCTTTTGGACGGCGCTGTATTTGGATTGTTGTTGATTGCTTCAGGCCCTCCGCATTCAGCAAGAACGGCATTCACCTCAGACAATCTCACCTCCAGATGGGATGCAAGCAACCCAGGGTCACTGAAGAGAAGTGCTTCAAATTCATGGACCGCAATAAACGGGATAAAGCGTGTTCTAGCATTTTGTTCGCTAAACAACTCAACGGCCCTGGTTTTGGTGGCATGGTTTATGGTCCTGGCAATTTGCTTTGGTGTTGCCCCTTTTTTTACCAAATCAAGTCCGGGCCAGTCA
>JASFYZ010000223.1:0-6514 GCA_045046665.1 Desulfobacterium sp. | reverse complement strand
TTTATGAAAAAAAAAATGATACCCCCTCCCGGTAAAACAAAAATTATCAATGCTATGAGACTCCTTCTTGAGGATCGTAATTTTTCCACCATCACCATCTCTGACATTGCCGTGACCGCAGGTGTCACAGAGGGATTAATCTACAAGTATTTTAAAGATAAACGTCAATTGCTCCACCATGTTCTTAAGGAACATTATGAATATTTTTTGTGCCAGATTGATCGGGATCTTAACGGCGTGTCCGGCGCATTGAATAAACTTGGCAAGGTGATCTGGTCCAGTATTGATCGGTATGCAAACCACCGGGTGTTTGCCAGGATTATATTGCTTGAGGTGAGAAACTCCGATGAATATTTTCAAAGTGAAGCCTATGCCCTGGTGCGACAATTCAACAAAATTCTCCTGGATATCATTAAGGAGGGGGTGGAGTCCGGTGAAATAAGGCGGGACGTCTCCCCCTCTTTGATTCGCCATACCATCTTTGGAACCATTGAACATGCCTGCCTCAATCGGGTTATTTTTAATGAAAAAGTCTCCACAGATCAAACAGCAGAGCAGATCACTCGCTTGATTTTGAATGGAATAACACAAGCCCGACCCCGTTGAACCACCAATTATGAGAGGTGTCCGTATGATCAAGCCCCAAAATTAGAGGCCATCAAGCTCGATTCTATGGAGGAATATAAAAAAGTGTTAGACATGTCTAATATTTTTCATTGACATTGATTATTTTTCCTGTATGATTTGCTTATTTGCCATGGAGATCCTACATTGTGGTAGATTGGGCTATCGAGGTAAAAAATAAAAAAAATGATTTTACGGAAAACAATAGCCAAAAAGAACCCACTATGGCCGGATATTAAATGTGCGTTTTAAATAATAAAATCGGCCGGGCGTTTTATTGGAGGACCATATGGAATTTATTGACATGGGCGTGACGGCAGCAATCATTGTTGCTGCGTTTGTTTATATGATTCGGCACTTTATGACTGGAAAGAGCGGATGCGCATCCTGCAAAAACTGTAGCAAGGCGGGTAGTTGTGACACCGTTTCTCTTGGGGAGCAAGACGTTCCCTCATCCAAGATTATTTAAATTAAAAAATGTGTTTTATGATACATTTGTAGATAGAGGTGGGGAGATATAATGTCAGCCATAATCAATTTAAGGGAAATGCGCCGGAACCAGACCGGAATGATCCGTTCGGTGCGGGCAACAGGTGAATTGGGACGCAGGATCAGGGACATGGGCCTGGTCCCTAACACAGAAGTACGCATTGTGGGCCGGGCACCTTTAAAGGATCCTGTGGCCCTTCGTATCATGGATTTTACCATCACCCTTAGAAATAACGAGGCCGACCACATTTCTGTGGAGATCCAGGAGGATTGAGAATGGCAAAGCACATTATTGCGGCACTGGCAGGAAACCCCAATTGTGGAAAAACCACCATGTTCAATGCCCTTACCGGAGCCAGGCAGCATGTGGGAAATTATCCCGGGGTCACCGTGGAGAAACGATCCGGAACCGTGAAATCCGGAGAGACGCTCATGGATGTGGTGGATCTTCCCGGTACCTATTCCCTGACAGCCTACTCCCCGGAGGAGCTGGTGGCCCGGAATTTTATTGTGGACGAACGCCCCCAGGTGGTCATTAATATTCTTGATGCCACAAGCCTTGAAAGAAATCTCTATCTTTCCATCCAGTTCATGGAGCTGGGAGCCCCCATGGTGCTTGCCTTGAACATGATGGATGCCGTGAAAAAACAGGGAAAAACCATTGATGTGGAAATGCTCTCCTCCCTGTTGGGGCTTCCTGTGGTGGAAACCGTGGCCCGTACCGGCGAAGGCAAGCATGAGCTTATTCAGCGCACCATTGCCTTTATCCGGGAGAGAAAAGAGCCGTGGAAGCCTTTACATATTTCATATGGATCATTGTTAGACCCTGTACTTCGGGAAATGGAAGACCTGATTACGGAAAATAAATTTCTGACGGATCGCTTTCCGGCACGCTGGGTTGGATTAAAGTATCTTGAAGAGGACGCGCAGGTCATGGCCTTGGGTGAAGCATCTGTTGAAGCCTGCCATCGTCAACTTCTGAACCTGGTGGAAAGAACCAGCGCCCGGTGCATAAAAAACATGGACATGGCTCCGGATGCCATTATTGCGGATTATCGCTATGGCCACATTGCCGCCATGATGAAGCAGGGGGTTGTACAGCGGGATACTACAAGAGAGCGCATTAATTTGTCTGATAACATTGACCGGGTGGTGACCAGCCGGTTCCTGGGGCCCATCATCATGCTGGCCACCCTTTATGGTATTTTCCAGGTGACCTTTCCCATTGGTGAGATTCCCATGGGCTGGGTGGAGGCCTTTTTTGAATGGCTGTCCATGGTGGCTGTGGCAATTATACCTGCGGGTTTGGTGCAGTCCCTGGTGGTGGATGGTATCATCGGCGGTGTGGGTGGCGTCATGGGATTTGTTCCCTTGATCATGGTGATGTTCATGGCCATCACCATCCTTGAAGATGTGGGATATATGGCCCGGATGGCTTATATGATGGACCGGGTGTTCCGGATATTCGGGCTCCATGGGGCATCCCTCATGCCCTTTATTGTGTCCGGTGGTATTCCCGGTGGGTGTGCCGTACCCGGCGTGCTGGCGGCAAGGACCCTGCGAAGCCCCAAGGAGAAATTGGCCACCATTTTAACCGCTCCCTTTATGAACTGTGGGGCCAAAGTGCCTGTATTTTTATTACTTTCAGCGGCCTTTTTCCCGGGAGATGCAGCAGGGGTGATGTTTGGCATGACCCTGGTGAGTTGGGCCGTGGCACTTCTGGTGGCAAAACTGTTACGTTCCACCGTGATCCGGGGAGAGGCCACCCCCTTTGTCATGGAGTTACCTCCCTACCGCATGCCCACGATTCGGGGGGTTTTAATACACACCTGGGAACGGGCATGGCAATACATGAAAAAAGCGGGTACCGTGATATTGGGGATCTCCATACTTATCTGGGCTGCCATGACATTTCCTGGGGTTCCCAGTGATTTGTCATCAAAATTTCAGGCCCAACAAAATGCCATTGAGGTTGAAATAGTCGCTTCCCCATCAAAAAAGCCACAATTACAGCAGGAGCTGGATCACATTGATAATCTGGCAGCCCAGGCAGCTCTGAGATATTCCTTTGCGGGCAGGGTGGGATCTTTTTTTGAGCCACTGACCCAATTGGCAGGTTTTGACTGGCGCACCAACATTGCCCTGTTGGGGGGATTTGCTGCCAAGGAAGTCATCGTATCATCTTTGGGAACCGCCTATTCTCTGGGAGCCGTGGACGCAGAAGCCTCTGATTCCCTGGGATCACGTCTTCTTGCAGATCCCATGTGGTCTCCGGCAAGTGCCCTGTCCCTCATGATTTTTGTCCTGTTGTATGCTCCCTGTTTTGTAACGGTGGCGGTTATCAGCAAAGAGACTTCCTGGAAATGGGCAACCTTTAGTGTGATATTCAATACAACACTTGCCTTTATCCTTGCCGTGGGGGTTTATCAGGTGGGGAATGCCATTTTTTAAGCGGAGGCGGAGACTAAGGCGGGGACAGATTTAAAAATTTGTCCCCTAAACGCTAAACGCAGAATATATGGTATTTTGGGCATCCTTCATATGACCTTAAAAATACTTTACAGTCTTTTGGGAAAAGCCCCCCACCAATGGGGAATGATCAATGAAAGTGTAAAGTACTTTTGAAGGATGCCGTATTTTGATTGCCAAATTCTAAACCGATCTTAGATTTGGCGAAGGTATTATAATGTATGTCGGATTTTAAAACCCATGTCCGGGGGGGGCTTGCAACCGGGATACTCCTATCTGGAGGGCATCTTTTGTTTTTTCCCGGGCACCTGGATGAAATTCAGCTTGGGGCCGTGTGTTTACTGACCATCATTGGAGGCGTGTTACCGGATCTGGACAGTGATACAGGAAAGCCCCTGGCCATTTTGTCTGTGGTGCTTTCTTTAATTACCCCTGCCTTTATGTTGGGATTCATGGAGCAATATTATGCATTGACCCCGGAATTTCTTATCTGCTATTTTGCCCTGGCCTATGTGGTGATTAATTATGTGGTCAGTCAGCTTGTTAAAAAACTCACCGTTCACAGGGGCATTTGCCACAGCATTCCCTTTGTTTTGCTCTGTGGGGTATGTGCTTTTTTCCTTTTTATCCCATCGGGAAAACATATGTCCATATCTGCTGGTGTCGCCGTGTTTGCAGGTGGCATCACCCATCTTGTCATGGATGAAATTCATTCCCTGTCCTGGTCATCCGGCCGGTTACCCCGGGGCAATAACTACACCGGGACTGCCCTGAAATTCAGGGCATCCTCTCTGTCTTCCACCTTGTTTATCTACGGCATTTTAATTGCCGTTGGCTCTTATATGTTCAAAATCAAGGATGTGCTTTTTTGATTTTATGACGTAAGTACATGGACGAAAATTTTTTCCTGTTAAGGTTTTGTCCGGGAAAGAGGGAATGCCCTCGTCATCTGTCAGACCCATCAAAGGTCTGAGGAGCCAAGGCAGGGGATGCCGCAGCAAATTTCTTTTTTCCCCGGCCCTGTCCCAGAATAACCCCCGCAATGATAACACCCGCCGCGCCGCATTGAATGGCGTTTAAAGATTCTCCCAACAAAAGCCACCCCATGATGATGGCTGTCACCGGGATGAGATTAATAAATGAAGCGGCACGGGATGCCCTGACTTTACTTATTCCCCAGTTGTAAAGACCAAAGGCGGCAAGGGAGACGCATGAGCCAAGAAACAGAAGCGTCATAATCAGTTTAAAAGTCCAGATGTCACCAGGTGCCTGGAGGATGAATTTTAATCCTGGCAGGAAAAAAATCGTCCCCGCTATGAGCTGCATGGCAGTCAGCGTCCATGGATTGTACCGCCTGGAGAGCTGTTTGATTAAAATCATGTTGGCCGCCGCCGCAGTCATGGCACTCAGTTCCAGAAAATTGCCAAGGATGGGGTTGCTGGCATTGTTTTGGGAGCCCTCAAAGAGCGTCAGGGCCACCACTCCAGAGATGGAGAGAAAAAGGCCGGACCAGTTCTGCCAGGTTATTTTTTCAGACAGAAACAGCCAGGCACCAAAGGTGACCATCAGGGGATTAAAAGAAGAGATGATCCCGGCCTGGGATGAGGTGGTGAGCATCAAGGCCCTGGATTCCAGGAAAAAATAGAGGCAGGGTTGGAGCATCACCGTGGGGATGAGAATCTTCCAGTCCCCCTTTTGGTAGGCTCCCTTGAATATCCTGGGCAGTATCGGCAAAATGCAGATAAGCCCAATGACCATGCGCAGCCAGATGACGCTCCAGGGATCCAGGACAAGCAGGGCCGTGCGCATGGTGGAAAAAGAGGTCCCCCACAGCAGCGCTGCTGTAACCAGAGCCACCACGGGGAGATTTTTTTTGAGGTTCATGGGGATAAAGCGGGCAGGGTTCATGTGGACTATTCCGATTCCTTTCCCTTGTCTTTCATCTCTTGATTGAGTTCCTGTATCCAGTCTGGAAATGTCTGGTTTTCACCACCGTCAAAGTGTGTTGTCGTGGGTTTGATATCCATGATGGGGCTACCGTTCAAGGCTTCAAGTCCCTGGACTTTGAGTTGACTTTTATCCCTTTCCAGCAGGCGTACCGTGGAGATCAGCAACGGGTTGGGCCGGGCCGGGCTTCGGGTGGCAAAAATACCCTTGAGGGGGATGTCTTTTCGTCCCATTGGATGGACTTTCTTGATTTGCCGATCCTCTTGGGAAAGCTTATGGGGCCAGTAGATCACCACAATGTGGGAAAATTCTTCAATGCCGTCCAAAAGTTTCTCAAACCGGGGCAGGAGTCTGAGGGTGCTGATGGTATTCCGGGTTTCTTCCCTGTTTTTTTGAACCTGCCGTTGCCTCTCTTCCGGGGTGTCCTTCCCGTGGGGACTAAATGTTATTTTGTCGATGCTGTTTTCCACATACCCCACAGGGGTGAGGGAAAACTCAATGTCAGGCGTTGATGATGTGTCACTCATTTCTTGCCTCCTTTTTATGAATTCACCAGTTGTAAGTCCTGGGGTTGGTCATAGGCTATTGCAATAATTATTGCCAATAAAAAACATAAAATAACAAAGTATCATGGTTTTGATTTGGCAATGTATTGATCTGGCAAATTATGGATGTCGGGTTCTGGTGGGGTGTATGAGATCACCGTGGATGGGAATTACCTTTTTTCAAAACGTGAGGCCAAACGATTTCCAGACAATGAGGAAATCATTATATCAATTGGTAAGCTTTAAAAAATTTGGCATCCTCCAAAAGCGTTTTTCACTTTTTTAGATCATTAATCTTCTATTAAATTAAAATCGGAAACTGTTAAAAACATGAACACCTGTCAATGTGAATATGAACACTTGGTTGACAATCGTCATTTAAAAGAAAACAGCTAGAAATAGTTGCTGAATTTTTTTATTTTTTATTTTTCCAGGTACTT
>JASFYZ010000222.1:0-4304 GCA_045046665.1 Desulfobacterium sp. | reverse complement strand
AGCAGCAGCAGTTACAGCAGCAGCGGGAGGAGGACGACCGCCGCCGCCGCGGGGAGTCCCGCAGGTCGCGCGCAGCCTCGCAGCAGAGGGGGCAGTCGCAAGCGGCGGGCACGCGGCCCGAGACGCCGGAGCCTGTGGAGGGACGGAAGCATATGGAGATACAGACGGTCAGCTACCTCGAGGACCTGGTTGCCTCGTCGATCGTGATACGGGGCAAAGAAGAACTGCTGCTTCTGTGCATCACTCGTTGGATTCATGAAGGCGGCATCATGCTGGATACCAAGCTATTCAAATATAAGGCAAACGGGAAAATTTGGGAGACGGATTTGGTAGCCGGTGACGCCGCCTATGATGATGAGGCGAAGCTGTACAATGTCAATCTGGGAGCTTCGTACAAGTCCTCATACGGAAAATTCCGCTTCGGTTTATCATATACAAAATGTGATACTGAACTGAGCACTTTTACCAGCTTCGGCACACCGATGCTTGGTTATGCATATTTGGACCATGCGGAAAATATGGCAAGCAGAAGGGAAGCCTGGACAATATCGGGAAACGATTTTAATAATGAAGGTGAGCAAGCTTGGCAGATTGCCGTAGAGTATCGTTTACCAAGCTCTTTGGGAAAAAATATTACGCCTTTCCCTTTGGACGACATAACATTTATGTTCATTTATAGAGAAGGATTTTTTGATGCTTTGAATCCTCTTCCCTTGCTTTCCGGCGGGATTCCAATCATGACAGACATAAAAGAAAGGCAGGCTGAATACCGCGCTTATTATCGGTTTGATGAAGAAAAATACTCAGGAGTTTCTATTGGAATGGCATTTATTGATTACAGAATCAATGAGGATTTTGTAGCACTTGTTTCTGCTCAACCAAACAATGTCATGACCGGGAGGGAATTTCGACTTTATATAGACTATGCGTTTTAGTATTAAACCGCCAACAATTCACTGGATGGGCTTTATATATAAACATTTTGGGCCTGCTTCAAAAGAGCATATGCCAGGGTAACACTTTTGCCAGGTTTTTCGCCTGCCCTACTGTCTTTAAACATCTGATATTTAATCATATAGGCCCTAAACTATAGATTAGAATTTATCAAAAAGTGTTACCCTGTTTTGAAATAGGCCACATTTTGTATTTTGTAAGCGCTTAACCCCGCCCCGGCAGTAATGTCGACGTGGAGCCTTCTTTGATTTCATTAAATTTTTGTGCCATTGCCAAGCCAGACGAAGTGCCTTGAGTGCTTCTTTATCAAAAACAGATTGCTCTAAATTTTGAATTGTCGTCGCTGCCTGATCAAAGTAGTTCAATAAATCAGGTAGGGGTTTCCTTATTTTGCCGACTGTTTCAGAAATTTGATAGCCACTTATTGTATCAAAGAGATCTAATATGATTACCATATTTTCTTCTGCGACCGTGCGATCCCGAAAATTCCCATTAGAATCAAAAAGGTATAATTCCTTGATAAGACCGGACCGAAGTTGAATCAAAGGATATTGAAAAGGCCGCCACGCTGGCACTGCCCCACAGGGTAAGACGTCAGCCCTTGCAGGATATTGTGACGGACGTTTCCATGATGAGAGACCGGAAAAAGACCCTTGTTAAAAATCTGTCAGGGGGTATGAAACGGCGGCTCATGATTGCAAGGGCACTGCTGCACTCTCCGGCGATTCTTTTTCTGGATGAACCCACTGTGGGGCTGTATGCAGGCATGCGCCGCAAGATATGGGTGTTGATCAAAAAGATCCAGCTGCAACAGACCACCATTTTTCTGACCACCCATTACATTGAGGAAGCTGAGTTCCTTGCCGGTCGTGTGGCTTTTCTGGACAAGGGCTCCATTGTGGTGGTGGATACGCCGGGTAACCTGATGAAACGTCAGGGAACCTGGGCACTGGACAGTCTTAAGGAGGATGACATGGAAACCCGATATTTTAACGACCGGAAAGAGGCCAATGACTATATCTCCTCCCACAAAGATAGCTTTACCCTTCGCCGGGTCAATCTGGAGGATGCCTTTCTGGCACTGACAGGAAAGAAGGTGAAATGATACAAGGTGCTATTGCGGTTTATTACAGGGAGTTGCTGGTATTACGACGGCGTCTGACACGGCTTGTGCCATCCTGGTCCGTATCTCCGCTGCTCTATCTTGTGGCATTTGGGTACGCCATGGGAAAACATGTGACTATTGATGGGCACACCTATATGGAATTTCTCATTCCGGGTCTTGTGGCCATGAGCAGCATGACCCAGGCCTTTGCCATTTCCAGCGAGATCAATATTGCACGGTTTTACTGGCATGTTTTTGAGGAGATCCAGACCGCACCTGTCAGTGACATCTCCTATGTGGTGGGTGAAGTGCTGGCGGGCATGACAAGGGCCATTCTCGCCATCCTGGTGATTCTTGTGCTGGGGCTTCTTTTCGGGGTGGTACTCTCCTGCAATCTCTGGTTCTGGATCTCTATCCTGCTGAACAGTTTTGTGTTTGCCTCCCTTGCCGTGGGACTTGCCATGCTGGTGAAATCCCATGCAGACCAGAGCCTTGTGACCAGTTTTGTGATTACCCCCATGGCATTTCTGGGGGGAACTTTTTTCCCGGTGGAGAATTTTCCGGCCTGGGCTCAGAAAGCTATTTTTCTTCTGCCTCTGACCCATGCCTCCACATCTATCAGAACTGCATCCTTTGGCGGTATGCCTTCTTTGATGTCCCTTTTTATTCTGGCTGTCATCGGGTGCCTGTTTTTTTATGTTTCCGTATTGTGTGTTAAACGGGCAAAGGACTGATAATAAAATGCCTGAAAACGATTCCCCACGGAAAGGGGAAATTACGGCTGAGATGACAGTATTGGATACGGTGGCCGCCTGGAAAGAAACCCAGGCGATTTTTCAACGCTACGATGCCCTTGCCGGTGAATGCATTTGCTGCAATGCGCTTTTTGAAACTATTGGTGACATGGCACAAAAATATGGTTTGGACCTGGATGGTTTGCTGGCGGATCTGGAAGCGGCGGCCATTAAAAAAGCGTGATCATTGATGTTGATATAGTAACTTCCTCCTCTCTCCGGAATCGCCCGGGGAATGTAAAAACCCTATGGCTGTGAGCGAACAGCCAGAAAGGTTAAAAAAAGCTTCACATCTTCAACAGTTAGTTGTGCCTGTGGTTTATTCTTCACATAAGATTGAAACTTTCGTGTCCAGTTGCTATATGCTTTTAGTGTTTTAGGAGAGTAATGTCGAATCTTGATTTCTTCACTTGAGTCTGATCACGCAACCATTTTCGGTAAACAGCATGGAACTCTATTGAAATTCCTTTCACATTTAGCTGTGAATCATATTGTACTAAAAGTTGTTGTGGTATTATTTTCATTATGATATCCAATTTTAGATATCATCCGAATTTGAATGATATACGACTGTAAATATAAAATATAATTAAAAGTGTGTCAAATCACTTTTTTTGAATGATATCCGACAATGGATACCACAACTATACGGAAACCGGTCAACTACTTGTTGGGGTGCGACACGAAGTCGCGGTATTGGCTGTTTGGCGCAGCCTTAAAGAGTGTGACCAAACCCGGTATTCTCATACCGGCACCCTAGGAGGCATGCTGCCCCGGTGCATCCGGGTAAGGGCAAGGGTTTGAATGATAGGGTCAGTGCAGGCAAATGTTTACAGCACCGTTAAGTAGAACAAGCTAAAGAGGCTGTCAAGCTTGGACCAAAGGGTGAGCGGCCAGGCTATGGGTCTTTTAACTGCCCATACTGAGATGCAGCGTCGTCGGTGTAGAGGACAGGCCTAAGTCATTCACAAATCGGCAATACCGTGGAACGTGGAAATCCCGTATCTCTGCCTGGAGTTACCAGGCAGGTGAAACCGCAAGGCACACTGTTGGATGTGCGGGAGTAAGATGCAGGAAAAAGCGAATGCCATCCGGTAACAGGATGGATAGGGATTGAGGAAACTTCCGACATTATTCCGTCCGAAAGGAAGCTGACGTCCGGCTGGTGTGTTTACAGGCACACCAGGGCAGGTGTTTCTTTGTGAGAGAGTTTGAAGAATCTTTTTTAGGAGGGAAAGCAAATGACGGCGGTCATATGGCCAGCTAGTGCACCCACCGGCAATTGTACAGTCTGGAGTTCCATTAACTGGAAATCCGTCAGTATATTTGTGAAAAAAGACTGCAAATGCGTATCGCAAAGGCTGTCAAGTATAGCAGCCGGGCGATCTGGAAGGACTTAGCCTTTGAAATGCTTGAGCCGTATGACGGGAAACTGTCACGTACGTTTCTTA
>JASFYZ010000221.1:0-5873 GCA_045046665.1 Desulfobacterium sp. | reverse complement strand
GAGCCGTCTACGGTTCCGGGCCGGGCCCATTGCCCCTCGGGGGGGCGGCATGATATCATTTTCAATATTCGTTGTGTTCGTCAGAACATGGCCGTTATAGAAAACCGGTAAGAAACCCCCTGGGTCTTTAGCTCAGGGGTTGTTGACGCAAACTTTAACGGTTGAACCCCTGGGGGTTGTTTTAATATCAAATCCCCCATCAATTATTTTTGTCCTGTATGCCATGATTTGCAATCCTATTCCCCGTGTTGGGCTCGTGGTTTTTATCCATTTGCCATTGTCTTCAATCCATAGATGCACAAATCCGTTTTCTCTGAACAACGACAGTTCAATGTGGTCGCCCCCCGAATGTTTCACCGCATTGTTCACTGCCTCCCTTGCGATGTGATAAAGATGGGTTGCCACATTGTTATCTTCACATACCACGGTTTCACTGGTTTTAAAGCCAATTTTTATTCCCGGTGTGTACTTAAAGGTATTTACGATCTGTTCCAATGCGTTCTGAAGACCGTGGGCCACCAGATGAACCGGACACAGTCCCCTTGCCATGGTTTGTGTTTTGGTGATGGCGTCTTCCATGAGCATTACTATTTTCCCGGCAAGGGAGGCACATTCGTGTTCCTGGAGGGCCAGGTCATTTTTGACCACCGTGGCCATCCCTGCCACACCGATGAGGTGGGGACAAAGATCATCGTGGAGGTCTTGTCCTATTTTCTGGCGTTCCCGGTCACCGGCGTGGAGCAATTGCTTTTCCAGTTGTTTGGACTTGGTGATGTCCCTGTGTATGATGATACTGCCGGAAAGATCCCCCTTGCGATCCCGGGTGGGGGCCCCGCTGATGCTGACATGCACCGTCCGAGCATCTTTTGAATAGCGCCGGGTTTCAATGTTATTGATTGCATGGCCTGAAATGATTTCATTGATCATCATTTCCGTTTCGCTCCAACTGCCTTCGGGGACAAAATGGTCCATTTTAAGCCCAATGCACTCTTCCAGTGACCACCCAAAGACCTTGGTAAAGGCAGGGTTAATATAAAGGACATCCCCTTTTACATCATAGGTGATAATGGGGTCCGGGGCCGCCTCCATGAGCAGGAAGTATCTTTCTTGGCTCTCTTTCTGGGCTTCCTGGGCCATGCGTCGTTCCTGGATCTGGTTCTGGAGGCTGTTGTGGTAGGTTTCCAGCTGTTCCATAAACCGGTTGAAATAGACCGCCAGTTGTCCAATTTCGTCCGTGGATTCGTTCTCCATACGAGCTGTGAAGTCACCGTCACTGACATTTTTAAACCGGTCCATGAGTTCATAAAGGGGGGTTGTGATGGAGGCACAGATCTTAAAGATGATGGGGAGCATGAGCATGAGAAAGGCGATGAAAATGCCGAAAATGCAATTGCGCAGTGTGTCAAGGGGGGTGTAAAATTCATCCAGATAGCAGGAGGAGGCAACATGCCATTGATACTCGGGGATATAGTTAAATATGACCAATTTTTCCCTGGCAACGGATTCATCAAGGTTTTTCCAATAATAGATTAATTTGCCTTTTTTTCTTTTCTGCATATAATCAAGACACTCGTTGGAGAGCTCTTTGGTATTAAAAATATTGATGTCCTGGAGTTTGGGGTGAATAATGGCATTGCCAAGTTTATCAATGACAAACGAGTAGCCGGTTTCACCGAATTTGAGTGAAAGAATACTCTTCCTAAAATCATCTACATTGATCAGTTTATTAAATTCGGTGCGGTAGGTGGTCACGGAAATAATCCAGTCCCATGGTTCAAAGTAAACCATGTAAAGGGCTTTGGGCCGGGAACTCTTTTCTCCGGGATTTTTCCAATCATATTCCAGGTAGCCTTGGGGAGATGTCATCTGTCGTGTGACAAATGCATGGTGGGCCACATTGGATCCAATCAGGGCAGGTTGGGGGTGGATGAGCACTGTGCCCACACTATTAACGCAATAGATATACCCAGAATTGCCAATGGTTTGGCTGAGCAGTATGTCTGTAGCCTTTTGTTTTGCCTGGGATACCGTTAAGTTTTTGTCAAGGGTTTGCTGGTATATGCTGGCAACAATTTCCCTGTTTTTTTCGGCCACAGCCCGCAAATAATTTTTTATGGAAACCGTTGCAGAGGTTTTGACCATACTGTAAATCATCTGGGTGGTGTTGTTGAGTTCACTTTCAATATTTTCTTCAATATGTTTCCTGAGAAATAGATACACCACAAGGCTGCATAAAAGCATGAACAGGAAAAAAATAGTGGAAAAACTGATTAGAAACTTATAACGAATTTTAAGGGGTCTAAATATTCCTCTGACGCTGTGAAAACAGTTGTCAATTATGCCCTTTCTCCCATGATGCCGATAAAAAGTGTCCACATCCAGCTCCTTTTAATCCTTATCTTACTTTGTCTTGATCAGAGAGCAGCCGTTGGGGGCGGCATTATATTATTTGTTTACCTGTTGTGTCCGTGGTCGATATATCCGTTATTGAAGCGCTTGTCAAAAAGTATATTAACATGTTGGTGGTGGGAAACTGGTGCAGGGAAAAATCCGAGGGCAAAGTTTGTATCGGTCAAGTTGAAAAAAAATAAAAATATACTATTTCCAGATGAGTTGATCATGTTTATTATACATCCATATTGTAGTTTTTGGGCTTGGCTATCATTTTGATGAACCTGTAAACGTCGGCCATGAGATTTAGTATGGATTCTGTTGTTTCTCAAGAGTCATAAGTTCTCAAGACCCATTGAAATCATTAACGCTTATAAAATCAAGATTAAGATCCAAGTTTAATGATTTCAGTGGTTAGCCAATGCGTATACAAAACAGCCAGAGAGGTTATGACTGACGAGGTTCTTTTTTAAAATTTAAACCCCAGGAAGGGTGTTGTTATGAAAATAAAAATGAGTAATGCTGGTTTAGAACCCACCCGTACCATGGAGGTGATGGACCATGCCGGTAAAATAAGAGAGGTCGGGGTTGCCAGTGAGTATCCATTGACCATAAAGGTGAATGGGCAGGAGATTGTCACTCTGATGACCATTGGCACCAATCCCGAAGAGTTGGCGCTGGGATATTTGAGAAATCAAAAACTCATGGATGATATTGACGATATCGCCGAGGTGATGGTGGATTGGACCCATGAAACAGTGGAAATCAAGACCCATGGACATAAGGCTCCCCTTGATATTGAGAGCAAGTTGTCCACGCGCATTGTCACCAGTGGATGTGGCCAGGGAACCCTTTTTAGTTGCAGCCTGGATAAACTCTATGAGGTGGACCTGCCCAAGGTTACAGTGTTGCAAAGCCATGTATACAGCCTTTTAAAGGGGTTGTCCAAAAAAAATGAGGTATATCGTCGGGCAGGTTCGGTGCATGCCTGCGCCCTTTGTAAAAAAGACAAGGTATTGATTTTTATTGAAGAGGTGGGCCGTCACAATGCAACGGATGCCATCTCCGGCAGGATGTGGATCAGGAGTATCTCCGGCCATGGCAAAATGCTTTATACCACGGGTCGTGTCACATCGGAAATCGTAATCAAGGCAGCCCAGATGGGCATTGCCGTGTTGATTTCCAAATCCGGGATTACCAACATGGCCCTGGAACTGGCCCGGGATTTGAGAATGACCATCATTGGCCGGGCCAAACAATCACGTTTTCTAATTTTTCATGGTCGTGAGAATGTGGTGCTGGATCAGTTGCCAAAGGATTGTCTATAAAGTTATGTAGGGGTAACTATAAATATTGTATTTGTGCCACAGACATGTTAGAAATCCTTTAAATTGCGGAGGGTGGATCGGATGTGATCATATGGACTCTAAATCCATACAGCCGGGTGCGACTCCCGGGCTCTCCGCCATCAATTCTTTTGAATACCCTTTAACATATTTGAAAAATTGGCATCCTTCATTATTTATGGGGGATCCCCTTTGGTAAAAAAAGCGTTCTTCGGGCATTTTATGTGTTGCCTTGGGAACGCTTTGTTTGAATTGATTATGGTTCGATATGATATCTTCATCGGAAAATTGTTTGTTATTTTAGCTCGTTGTGTTGATTCGAATTTGGGTCTTACCTCTAAGGGCTCGTTTTTATTCATTTTTATTCCACTTTTTGATGCGATTGTGGTTCGTGCCTTGACCCTGTACTGTCCGGGGGGGGTGAAGGTGTTTTTTTAGGGATTTATTAATGCTGACAGTTACACATCTGTTAAGGTTGACAGATTGTTTTTCACAACTCTGGCGTCACCAATCGACAAATGGGTTGACCTTAAAGCACCCATTTCCCTTCCAATCCTGCCCTGTATCCTTATCGAGGATGAGAAAAATGAGTTTGAGACCCCCTCCCATAAAAAGACCAAATTTGTGAGTAATATTTGAAAACAAGAATTGTTCTTGAAAAATAATCAGAACCAGCGTATATGAAGCCCACAATTTTTAGGAAATATTTTGTTTATTTGGTGAAGGAGGCACTGATATAATGACAACGGAAAAGCAACCCAAGGCCCTTAAAAAAAGGTTTTACCGGAAGCGGGTGCCACTTTTCAGTCTGATCAATAAGATCAAGCTGTGGCCCTCTCGAACAGGGCAGCTCCATGGTGTGCGTTCAATTGTCATAACAGGTGACACCGCCCGTATTACCACCCATTGTAATAAAGAATTCACCATCAGTAATTCCGGGAATAGCCGGGCTGCACGCTGGTTGCGAAACAAATGGTTCAGCCGGGTGTGTCCCAAGTGTGGGGTGCCGGACTGGAAACTTGCAAAATATTCCACCACCCTTTTTAGGCGGCATCAGGGGTCCATGTTGTTGCAAGATAAAGAGCTTTGACAAGCATACCTGTTCAGCCGCACCACCCCTTCACGCATTCAGGCCTTCTCGAATAGCAATAGCATGCTTCGAAGTCCTGACTGGGCGATGGGGCACTGTTGAATAGATACTGAGCAGTGGTTTTTCCAATTTTGGGGTGCTATCCGAATAGTTACTGACGAGCAGGAGACAATGGATATTGTCAAAACTTAAATTTTTTTTATGATTTTGTCTGATAAATTTTCAACTTTTTAGAAAATATTAAATTTTTTTTATGATTTGCGGTGGAGTCTTACCATTCTATCTGAGTTGACTTATCTGTTCACTGCTCCATAGATGTTTATGGACAGGCTGATTTTGAATTCGATAAAACTGGACAATTCCTGGAGTATCCCTCCCCAAAGTGATCAAAATTATAAAATTCTGAAAAAAGAATACTCATAGAATCGTTATGCGATGAAATATATGAATTGTTGGCACGTTATATGCTTAGAAGAATACAAATACACTTTGCATTTTAACTTTTGATGAAAAATCAACTGAGGTCCTCAATTTTTGGGTGTCTCAAAAAAAACAGATTTTAAGGAGATAAAAATGGTAGATTTTAACGCAATCATTGAAGGACTGGTAGCCTGTGATACGGATAAAGTAACCCAGCTGGTAAACGCAGCCATCGCAGAGAACGTTCCCGCTTCAGATATTCTGAACAAAGGCCTCATTGCCGGTATGGACATTGTTGGCGAGAAGATGGAAAACGGTGACATGTTCATCCCCGAAGTATTGATGGCAGCCCAGGCCATGGGAAGCTGTGTTGAGACCCTGAAACCCCTTTTGGGTGATGGCGAGGGCATGGAAGGTGCCAGCGTGCTTATCGGTACCGTTAAAGGCGATCTCCATGACATTGGAAAGAATCTGGTGGGTATGATGATGGAAAGTGCCGGCATGGTTGTTCATAACCTGGGTGTGGATATTGCTCCTGAAGATTTCGTTGCTGAGATCAAAAGCAAAAATGCTCAGATTGTATGTCTTTCTGCTCTGTTGACCACCACCATGCCCATGATGAAAAA
>JASFYZ010000220.1:0-12313 GCA_045046665.1 Desulfobacterium sp. | reverse complement strand
CTATTATTCAAACATAATGTAAAAAGAAATTTCGCCATGACCACTGGACAGGCCTTGACAGAGATTCTGGATGCCACCCTGCATCGGGGGCCGGATTCCGCGGGCTGGGCCCTTTATCGTGAGCCTTTGAAAAACCTCTATCGCATGCGATTTCTCCTGCCGGAGTCACCGGGAACAGCCCATGCCATGGAAAAAAATGAAGGCCAGGAAGGGGCAAGTAAAAACGACTCCACGGCCTATGAAATCAAAAACATTCGCCAGGAGCTTGAAGCCCTTGACGTCACCATTGTGAAAGAGTGGGTGGAGGGATGTACCCTTGCCATCCATGCCGCCTATGACGGAGATATCCTGACCCTGACCCGAAGTATTGAAAAAAAATTAACCCCCATTTCCATGGGCTCTCGACTGGATATTGTAAAGGATGTGGGGGTTCCCCGGGATCTTGATAAAAAATATGATGTCTCAAGTTTTAATGGCAGCCACGGTATTGCCCACATCCGCCTGGCCACAGAATCCGGCGTTCATCCTGACACTGCCCATCCCTTCTGGGCCTGCGGTTTTGAAGACATAGCCACAGTGCACAACGGACAGATCACCAACTACTGGATTATGCGCCGACGGCTGGAACGAAAGGGAATGGACTTTCAGACGGAGAACGACACGGAGCTCATCGCCGTGTATCTGGCCTATCAGATGAGCCAGAAGGCAAGCCTGGAAGAGGCGTTAAAAGCCTCCCTGGATGATCTTGACGGCACATTTTCCTATCTGGTGGCCACAAAGGATGCCATTGGATATGCCAAAGACAAACTGGCGGCCAAACCCATGGTGAAGTACGAAAACGATGAAATGATTGCCATCTCCTCCGAAGAGGTGGGCCTCAATCGCCTCTTTCCGGGCCAGGCCCTGGAAACCAGTGAACCTGCCCCATTTACCTACGGGTTATGGACAAGAAACAACTAAAATAAAAGACTCAAATTTCAGATACCATGAAGGAGAAGTATCATGGCAACCATTGATTTATCCAGCATACCCATTCGCACCGCCAATGAAGTAATAAGAGGGTATGGTTCCACCCACCAGGATGTGGAGGTTCTCAACCCCGATGCAAAACATTACATTGCCGTGGGATTGACCCATCCGATCAAGGTCTCCATAAAAGGATCTGCCGGTTATTTCTGCGGTGGACTCAGCGACGGTCCTAAGATTGAAGTAAAAAAAAATGTGAGCTGGGGCGTGGGCGACAACATGCTGTCCGGTTCCATTGTCGTGGGAGGCAATGCCGGTGCCATTGCCGGAGAAGCCCTCCGGGGCGGAGAGATTGTCGTCCGGGGTAATATGGGTTCCCGGGCAGGCCAGGTGATGAAAAAAGGCACCCTGTGCTGCGGCGGAAACTCCAGTTTCATGGCGGGCTACATGATGTATGGCGGCCGCATGATCATCCTTGGCAACTCCGGTGAAAAGGTGGGAGAAAACATGGCCGGTGGTGAGATCTATGTAGGAGGAGAGATTGAATCATTGGGCAGCGATGCCATGATTTTATCCCCCAGCCCCGACGAAACCGCATCGGTGATGACCTTTCTGGCAAAGTATGACATTGCCTTTTCCGGCAAATTTACAAAGGTGGTGTGTGCGGGCAAGGATCTTTCCTGCGGCACGCCGGAACCCCCATTAAAGAATACGCCCTTTACCCAATTTTCCGGGGAGAACACGGCCTATTGGAATACAAAGGTGCTGGACGATATAAAGGTGAAAAGCCACATTGGTCGCTACCGGATCAGGGGCTATGGCACCTCCCGCCATCTCCCCCATTTCAATGACATTGCCTTTAAAAAAGATATAGAAATCAACCATACGGATTCTGCCAACTCCATTGACATGAGAACCTTTATCGGAGATCGCAGCCAGGGAAAGGCTATTGATTTAAGTATGCCGGTGGTCATTGCCCCCATGAGTCTGGGGGCGGTAAGCCCCAGGGTAAAGACCGCCCTTGGCATTGCCTCCCGGATGTCTGGCATCTGTGAAAACACAGGGGAAGGCGGCATGTACTCCGTGGAACGGGCCGAAGCAAGGCAGCTTATATACCAGTGTCTTTCCGGACGTCTGGGCTGGAACATCCATGACATGAAACGCTCGGATGCCCTGGAACTATATATCTCCCAGGGGGCAAAGCCAGGCCTTGGGGGCCAGCTCATGGCGGCGAAACTTACCAAGGAAATTGCCGACATGCGGGGTATCCCTGCGGGTATGGATCTTCGGTCCCCCTCCCGGCACCCCGACGTTCTGGGGGGAGATGATCTGATCATGAAGGTCATGGAATTAAAAGAAGCCGTGGGATGGCGACTACCCGTGAGTTTAAAATTGGGGGGCGGACGCACCCGGGATGATGTTAAAATCGCCTACAAGGACGGCCTTGATTTTGTGGAACTGGACGGCCTCCAGGGGGGCACCGGGGCCGGGGGCAGTGAAGTCATTGAATATGTGGGTATTCCCACCATTTCAGCCCTTATGGAAGCCATGGACGGTCTGGATGAAATTGATGCTTCAGGGGAACTTCCCATTGTTCTCATGGGGGGGATTCAAAGCGGTGTGGATGCAGCCAAGGCCATTGCGCTTGGTGCCACTGCCGTGGGCCTTGGTACCCCCATGCTCATTGCCGCAGGCTGCACCGGTTGCATGCAGTGCAGTTCCGGCTCCTGCCCCCTGGGGCTGGCCACCCAGACCCCGGAATATGTCAATCGGTTTGATGTGGAGAAACAGGCCTTGAATATGCACACCTATCTGGAATCCTTTCGGTGTCAACTGGCCAGCGTCACTGCCTCATTGGGCTACACCAATGTACACGAACTTTCCCGGGATGATCTGGTGGCCCTGACCCCGGAAGCAGCCGCCCTGACCCGACTGCCCTATGCACCGGAATATGCCGGTGATACGGCAAGCACAGGAAAAGGCAAAGAAACAGGTTCTGCAACCTACCCCAGACAATCCCGGAACATCATTAAAAAGATGAGTCGCACACCAGCCACGAAGACAAGCGACCAGCAGGAGATCGTGGACCTTGCCCTTCAAGGACGGCCCAATCCCTTTCCTGGCGATCGTGTGGCCCACCTGGATGATGTGGTCTTTCTTTCTGCGGCCCTCACCCGACTGGTCATTGATCCCTACCGGGAGGATTGCAACACCAAAACCCGCATCATTCGGGCCATTGAAATTGGCCCGGTGAATCCCGAAGTTCCCCGGGTGGATCTGGAACAGCCCTTTTTATTCACCGGTTTTGACACGGCCCCGGACCCTGTAAAGCGGGCACTGGCCCGGGCCATTTCACACTGTGGATGTGGATACATGGGCCAACGTCCCCTGGGCGGGGACACCACACCGGATGCACCCCATGCCCCGTCATCAACATCCGATAAAAACACATTCCCATGGTTCCAGCTGATAAAGCCCGGGGAGACGCCTTCACCCACGGCAGATGCCTTGGTGTACATCATTGACAAAACAAATCCAGACAGCTTGGACAATCTGAAATACACCCCATTGCGTCCCGGGCAGTTGGTGGGCCTGTGTGTGAACAGCAAAACCCTTCCCCGGGGCCTTTGCCATGCACTGAATAATAAATTTGACATCCTTCTTCTGGACAGCAGTACCGGCATGGCAGGGGCATGGCCGGAACTTGACGGCAATTTTGATCTCACCGTCATCCGGGACACCATTTTGCGCCTTCGGTCCAAAAACATGGAAGAAGAGATCTGCCTCATGAACTTTGGGGGGCTGAGATCCGGAACAGATGTGGCCAAGGCCCTGGCACTGAACTGTAATGCATCGGTATTTGGAACGGCCATGGCCATTGCCATGGGAGGGCAAATCAATGACAATACCATTGAATTTCCCCCATTACTGTCATCCGGTGCCGACACAAAGAGCGACCCGAAAAACACTGAAGAAGCCCTGTATCATGCCGCAGTTAACTGGATAAAAGGAACCTCCCAGGAGGCTGCCATCATTGCAAGATGTGCTGGCAAAACAAATATACATAACCTGGAACCAGAGGATATAAGGTCCATCTCCATTGCCACATCCGAAGCCCTGGGTATCCCCCTGACATCAGGGGCGGCAAAACGAGAACGGTTTTAATCAAACATTTTTTCCTATAACCCACAACGAATATTGAAAATCCCTCTGGGGTTGTCCACAATGTAGGGCAAAACCTATTTCTACCCGAATCTATTTCTGCCCCTACGTGTACCTTGGTTTGCCGGGAATTTCATATAAAAAACAAAGGAAGCCGCCATGAACACCATAGCAATACGTAAAAAAGATCCGGAATTCAACATCGACAAAAAAGAAATGGTACTTGAATCATTAAAAGAGCAAAATATTGAATTCCTCCTGGTCCAATTTGTGGATATCCACGGGGCACCTCGGGTCAAACAGGTCCCCCTGAACGCCTTTGACAATATGGTGGAAAAAGGAGCAGGATTTGCAGGAGCCGCCGTGTGGGGCATGGGCATGGGCCCCGAAGACCATGATCTCATGGCCAGAACAGATCTGGACACCTTTGTGAAGTTGCCCTGGCAGCCCAATGTGGCCATGGCCAGCAGTGATCTTTATGTGGATGGTGCTCCCTGGCCTTATTGCCCCCGTAACAACCTCAAACGCATGTTAAAAGAGATGGCCGCAGAAGGATATTCCCTCAACGGCGGGTTTGAACCGGAACATTTCCTGGTCACCAAGACAGATGACGGCGGGATTAAACCCTGGGACCCCTTGGCCATTGATAATCAGTCCAAGCCCTGCTACGACTTCAAGGGCATCTCCCAGAGCATGGATTACCTGCAGGATCTCATGCGATATGGAAATGAAATGGGGTTTGGAATGTACCAGAGCGACCATGAAGATGCCAATGGACAGTACGAAGTCAACTTTGACTGGACCAATGCCGTTCATACCTCGGACCGGCTGGTTCATTTTCGCATGATGGCAGGTCAAGTGGCCCAGAAATATGGTGCCACTGCCACCTTCATGGCCAAACCCTTTGAGAACCTCAGTGGCTCGGGTGCCCATCTGCACTTTCACATTGCCAATGCCATCACCGGGGAGAACTGCTTCCCCCTGAAACCCGGTGAGGAAGACTGGAAGGGCCTTGGAATTTCTAAAACCGCTATACACTACATTGGGGGGCTCCTCAAACATGTCCGGGCCATCACGGCCATTGCCTCCCCCAACATCAACTGTTACCGCCGTATCCAGAGTGGTGAATTTGTTTATTCATCGGACTCAGGATACACTTGGACACCCTCATTTGCCTCCTATGGGGACAACAACAGAACCCAGCTATTCCGGTGCCCGGCCACCAACCGCATGGAGGACCGATCCCCTTCTGGCATGGTTAACCCCTATCTGCTCATGGCGGTGAATATTGCTGCCGGTCTGGATGGCATCAAAAATGAAATTGACCCCGGTGATGCCATTGTAGGAAAAAATATCTGGAACCTTTCCATCCAGGAACGAAAGGATTTAGGGATGATCTTGCTGCCCCAGAACTTGCTGGAAGCTGTGGAAGCCCTGGAAGCAGATGATGTGATACAGGCGGGTTTGGGTCCCATTGCCGGGGAGTATATTAAGCTTAAAAAAGCTGAGTGGGGGGAATTCATGCGCCATGTGACCCCATGGGAGGTGAATCGTTCGTTGACCCTGCTGTAAACGTCCCTGACAATCGCACCGCCGCTCCCCCTGGCGGTGCGGATATTTCGCCTCTATCGCCCCTCCTTTCTCCCTCTTGCTTAAATGGCAATACGCAAATCATCCCCCCACAAAGTGCAGATATTGTTATTCAAGTCACTGGATATTTGCTATAAGTTATTTTTACGTTTAAGGCATCCTATCTGATATAGACCTCCATGAAAGGAAATCAAATCCCATGACATCATCGTCAAACCCAACAAAAAACGCCCCATGGAATCAAGTTGCCCTTGTAACAGGGGCCAGCCGGGGCATTGGCCGCCAGGTTGCATTGGATCTCGCAGCAACAGGCAGATATGTATTTATCAACTATATCAAGAATGAAACAGCAGCCAGGGAAACGCTTTCCGCCATTGAAGATGCCGGAGGAAATGGAGAAATCATCTGCTTTGATGTGGCAAACCAGGGCCAGGCAGAAGCAGGGGTAAAAGCCATTCTGAAAAAGCATCAACAAATCGAACTTCTGGTGAACAATGCCGGAATCACCGATGATACGCTCATGGTACGGATGACCCGGGAGAAGTGGCACCGGGTACTGGATACAAACCTCACGGGATTTTACAATGTCACCCGCCTTGTGGTAAAACAGATGATTCGAGCTCACTTCGGAAGAATTGTCAACATTACCTCGGCCTCGGGCCAGATGGGCCAGGCTGGCCAAATTAACTACTCCGCTTCCAAGGCAGGTCTCATCGGCGCCACAAAGGCGCTTTCCAGGGAAGTCTCATCAAGAAACATAACCGTGAATGCCGTTTCACCGGGTTTTATCGAGACCGAGATGGTGGAAGATCTTCTCCTGGAAGAGATGGTAAAAAATATTCCCATGAAACGGGCAGGGACTCCCCAGGAGGTTGCTTCAGCCGTAACCTTCCTTTGTTCGGACCAGGCATCCTATATCACAGGTCAGGTTCTTGGCGTCAATGGAGGAATTGTATAGATACGGACAAGGACAAATCTAAAATGTTAACCGCCAGGCAAGCTCACCGATTTCATACCAGGTGGATCCCTGTTTTTTTCATGGCGTACCTGATACCCTTCCTTTTCGGGATGCCACCCATGGCACAGGCCTTTGACCAACAGGCCCCGGTGATGCTGGAGCTGACCCCAAAAGAACAGGCCTTTGTCCGGGCACACCCTGTGATCCGGGTGAGCAACGAGATGGACTGGCCTCCCTTTGATTTTGCCATTGGCGGTCAGCCTTTTGGGTTGAGCATTGACCTGATGAACTTCCTGGCACAACGGTTGGGATTGACACTTGAATACATCAACGGACATTCCTGGTCAGAATTAATAGCGCGTTTCAAGGCCGGACACATTGATATCCTCCAATCGGCATATCAAACCCCCCACCGGGAAACCTTTGCCCTGTTCACCCGACCCTATTACAGGGATAAAACCGTTTTTATCATTTCAAGATATGCCGAATCCGTCTCCGGCATTGCGTCCTTCCGGGGGAAGACCCTTGCCATTCCCATGGGATATGCCCAGGAAACTTTCATATCAGAACACTACCCTGACATCCAGATTTTAAAAATCAAAAACATGGAAGGAGCCTTCCAGGCAATCATTGACGGCCGGGCAGACGCAACGGTGGAGCTCTTTGCCGTGGCCCGGTTCATGTTTGAAAAAAACTATGTGGACTCTCTTAAAATTTCGGGCTGGTTTAAAGAATATGATCAGGGGGAGAAAAAGTCCCTCCATCTGATGGTTCAAAAAGGGTTGCCTCTGCTCCACGGCATGCTGGAAAAAGCCCTGGCATCCATGCCCCCCGGGGACCTCATCAAACTTGAAGAAAAATGGCTGGGTCCCAGGGAAGCATCAACAAAAATAAAAAATCTATCCATGGTAGAAGAGGGATATCTTGAACAAAAAAAAGCGCTGAATATCTGCATTTCAAAGGCCCAGCATCCCCCCTATGAATACATCACCCAAGAGGGGGAGTACCAGGGAATTGTTGCCGAATATTATAAACGATTGTCCCAGAAAATAGGCCTGCCTTTGAAGTGGCACGTACAACATGACACCCCAAAGAGCCATGCCAACGACGAATCCCAGGACTGCGATGTCATCTCCATGGTCCAGACAGGGGAAACGGCACCTGCCGACGTCCAGACAACCCGCCCCTATGTGACATATCCCCTGGTCATTGCCACGGACAACAATGCCCTGTTCATCAACACCTTTGAGGGACTCGCCCAAAAGAAATTCGGCATCTGTCGCCATAGACCATTTTACCCGCTCATTCAAAAAAAATATCCGGCCATGAACTTCATACCCGTTAAAACGGTGGAACAGGGCCTTGCCATGGTCCAGAAACACTCCCTGTTTGGATTCATCGACACCGCCCCGAAAATCGGGTATTATATCCAGAAACAACAAATCCTGGACATCAAAATATCCGGTAAAATTCCCATAAAAATTGAGTTTAGATCTGGAATAAAAAAAGACAATGCCATCCTGTCTGCCATCCTGGAAAAGGCGGATCAGTCGCTCACCCGGGAAGAGCGACACCAGTTGTTCCAAAACTGGATGCAGCTGAACTACCACAAGGGGATTGACTATGATCTTTTATGGAAACTGGGAGCACTGGTACTGTTTTCCGGGGCGTTCTTAATTTACCGGCAACGCTCCATGTCACGCTACAACCAGAAGTTGGCCCGCCTGAATAATGAGCTTATCCAGGCCAACAGCAAACTTGAGACCATTTCATACATAGATGGACTCACCCAGGTTCCCAACAGAAGACGATTTGACCTGGTTCTGTCTACGGAATGGCAGCGATGCGAGCGCAACCAACATCCGCTGACCCTGCTCATGATCGACATTGATTATTTCAAGCTTTACAATGACTGCTACGGCCATCTTGCTGGCGATGACTGCCTTAAAAAAGTGGCTCACGCCTTAAATTCTGCATCGGGCCGGGCAGCTGATTTTACGGCACGATATGGCGGAGAGGAGTTTGCCATGGTTCTTCCAGACACCGATAAAAAAGGGGGTAAAGCCATTGCTCAAAAAATTCTATCAGACATTAAAGCCTTAAAAATTCCCCATGAAACCTCATTGGTGGGAAAACATATTTCAGTGAGCATTGGCGTGGCCTCGCTGATACCCCTTCCCACGCTTCGCCCCATGCACATCGTGGATTTCGCGGATCAGTTGCTGTACCAGGCAAAAGATCAGGGAAGAAAGCGATATGTCATTTCCGATGATCCTGGTGTGGCATAAGTCCCCACACATATATCCTTCAGCATTCTGTAGATAAATACCCTTGATATTTCAGGTCCTTATCTTGAAAAATATCTACTCGGGCACTTAGTTCCTTAGAGGGATCATGCCTTATGTTCTGCCGAGTTTGTGGTCAAACCCGCCTGTTTTAATCCGTGACTTGGATAGGATGACATGCTATAAAAAATAATAATTTTACTTGGACTCTGCCCAATGGCAAGCCAGGAAAGTTGTGACTACCCAAACCGATATCACCACCAAACAAATGAGGAAATACGCTTTGAAAACAGTTTACTGGCTTCAAGGAGGCGGATGCGGCGGAGACACCTATTCGCTTTTAAGCAGTGATTTTCTGGATGTCACAGACCTTTTCAACACCTTGGGTCTTGAACTGTTGTGGCACCCCTCTTTGTCCAGCCTTTCCCATACATCACACCAAAAAATGCTGGAACAAATCACATCCGGGGACATTGCCCTGGATATTCTGGTGGTGGAGGGCTCCATCATCTGCGGCCCCGCTGGCACCGGCATGTTTGACACCATCAACGGTAGGGCCAAAAAAGAGCTGTTTCACACCCTTGCCCACCAGGCTCAGGTGGTGGTGGCCGTGGGCACCTGTGCCGCCTTTGGCGGGTTTGGTGTGGATGATGCCATTGAAGCCACAGGACTGCAATTTCGAAAAAGAAAAAAAGGCGGTGCCCTGGGTGCTGAATTCACCGCAAAATCAGGCCTTCCGGTGATCAATCTTGCCGGATGCCCCTGCCACCACGATGTCATTGCCGGCACCCTCATGGCCTTGGCCGGAGAAATTCCTCTGGAACTGGACGAATTCCACCGGCCCCTGGAGTGGTACAGCACCATGGTACACCAGGGATGTACCCGAAATGAATACCATGAATATCGCATTGAAGAATCAGATTTTGGAGAGATGGGGTGCCTGTTTTTCCACATGGGCTGTGCTGGCCCCCTGGTTCCCGGCCCCTGCAACAAGTTACTCTGGAATCGACATTCGTCAAAACCCCGGGCCGGGGTCCCCTGTTTTGGATGCACCGATCCTGATTTCCCCCGGGCAATCCCCTTTTTTCATACCCCCAACATTGAAGGAATCCCCCTGGAACTTCCCAAAGGGGTGAACCGGGCACACTATATGGTCTACAAGGGAATGGCGGCAGAGGCCGCACCGGATCGGCTGAGAAAACGAAGTTCCAAGGTCTGAGGAAAAAACAATTATGCCCCAAATTATTAAAGGCCTGAACATCCCTGTGAACCGGGTGGAAGGCGATCTTGAAATCCGGGTGGATGTGACGGATCACCGCATAGACGATGCCTGGAGTTCCGGCACCATGTTCCGGGGATTTGAATCCATGATGGAAGGAAGGGGTCCCCTGGACGGCCTTGTGATCACCCCCCGTATCTGCGGCATCTGTAGTCTGACGCATCTTTCTGCGGCGGTAAAGGCCCTGGATACCATTGTGGGGGTCACTCCGCCGGACAATGCCATCCGTCTTCGCAATATTGCCCTGATGGCAGAAATCATCCAAAGCGATCTGCGACAGACCATTCTCATGTATATGGCCGACTTTACCAACACCCAGGCCTACCAGAGCCATCCTCTTTTTAAAGAGGCCATGGACCGGTACCAGATGCTCAAGGGCACCAGTGTACTGGATGTCATCCGAAAGACCAAGCGTCTAATAGAGATCATTGCCATCATCGGAGGCCAGTGGCCCCACACCTCCTTCATGGTTCCAGGAGGTGTCACCTCCATCCCAGATACCCCCAAACTCATGCAGTGCCGTATCATCATTGATCAATTCAAAAATTGGTACGAATCCCAGGTGCTGGGCTGCACCATTGAACGATGGCAGGCCGTGACCAGCCTCAAAGAACTTGACAACTGGCTGGATGAATCGCCAGAACACCAGGACAGCGAAGTGGGGTTTTTCCTGCGATTTGCCAGGAAAGCCGGGCTTGACACCTTTGGCGCCGGAACAGACACGTATATTTCCTTTGGGAATTTTCCCTTTCCCCAAAGCACCAGCGTGGTTCCCTTGAATCAAAGCCATGGGGACGTCTGCCCGAAAAAAGGCCATGATCGTCTGCTCACAACACCTGGATTTGCCAAAGGCATCATCTCCCAGGGCCTGGATGCCACCAGAATCACCGAAGATGTTTCCGCTGCCTGGTTTGATCAAAAAGAGTGCGCCCTCCACCCCTTTGACGGGGACACCCGGCCCTATGCCTCAGGCAATACCGGTAAAAAATACTCCTGGGTCAAGGCCCCCCGCTATGATAGCCTTCCCGCCGAAACCGGCCCCCTGGCAGAGATGATCATGGATAAGAACCCATTGTTCCACGACATGGTCCGACAAAAAGGGGCCACAGCCCTTATCCGGCAACTGGCTCGGATCACACGGCCTGCCACACTGCTTCCGGCCATGGGCACCTGGCTCAATGAAGTCATGGCCCATCGTGCCAAGCCCTTTTACACCTCTGTCAAAACCATTCCCGATGGCCAGGGGGCGGGCATGCTCCAGGCGGCCCGGGGGGCATTGGGTCACTGGGTGAAAATAAAAAACCGAAAAATCAGCCACTACCAGATCATTACCCCCACTGCCTGGAACGGTTCCCCCCGGGATGAGGGCATGAATCGGGGTCCCTGGGAGAGGGCATTAAAGGGCGTGGTATTAAAAGATCTGGAAAATCCCGTGGAAGCAGGACACGTTATCAGATCCTTTGATCCTTGCATGGTCTGTGCTGTGCACACCCTTAAAAAAGATGGCAGCACCGGCAAAAGGTTTCACACCGGCTGGACTTTTTAGAACCATGAAAAACAGAATCATATGTTTGGGAAATCGGCTAATGGTGCATGACCGGGCTGGCCTGCTGGTGTATGACCAACTGTCCACAAAAAAACTACCAGGTCACACGGAACTCATTGAGGGGGGTATATCAGGGCTCAATCTGCTCCGTTTCCTTGAAAATGCTGCCACCGTGGTGTTTGTGGACACCGTCTCTGGATTCACTGATCCCGGTGGGATGGTGGTCCTCACCCAGCAACAGATAGAAATGGCCTCCCACCCGCTTCATTACGGCCATGATGCTGGCCTGGCGTATCTTCTGGCCATGATGCCCCAGGCGTGTGAGATGCCCCTGCCCCGGAATATTTTTATGGTGGGTCTGGAAGGTCAATGCAGCGAAAAAACCATTAACAATGCCGCAACCCTTGCCCTGTCAATAAGTCAACTACCCTCCTGAATCAGAGATTCAAAAGGGCCTTATAACGGGTATGTCCTGCCACTTATTGCGCCAATGCCTCACCCACCTTGCCTATAGCTCAGAAAGGGGA
>JASFYZ010000219.1:0-5270 GCA_045046665.1 Desulfobacterium sp. | reverse complement strand
GTTGTAGTAGAGGAAAAAAGGTTGATCCTTGTTTTCCTCAAAGAACTCTCTGGCCTTTAGGATTTCATGGTCTGGGGTAAACCCGGACACAAGATATGACTCACCCTCATTTTCCGAAAAAGAACCTTTGGTAAAAATACCCTCGGTAACAAGGCTTTGGTCAAAGCCCAACAGAGAAGGCGTTGTATCGATGTGCCACTTTCCAATATGAGCGGTTTTGTAGCCGAGTTCTTTAAATGCTTCGGGCAGCGTTTTATCCGGAAACTTCAAACGGTCATTTCGTCCAAAATCCATACCCGCAGCCATCTCATTTCGGCGCGATCCAACACAGGTTCGAGCATATTGACCTGAAAGCAGATTAGACCGGGCAGGGACACAAACGGGGCTGTCAGTGATACCCAACTCGAAGCGAAATCCATTCTCAGCAAGGTTATCGATATTGGGGGTTTTTATAAATTCATTCCCATAGCACCCCACAGAGAAACTTCTAAGCTGATCACACAATACTACGACTACATTAGGTGCTTTTTTGCTCTTACTATTTTTAGCAGAAGAAGACGTTGAAGCAATACCAGCCTCTGCAAAGGAATCCATGTAACCCATGCCTAGGAGCGCAACAACAAGCGCTGATTTAATGAATGTATATTGTCCTATTTCTTTCATGGTAAAGGTCTCCTCAAACCTGTCTTCACTGTTTCTAATGCATCCGTGGTTTCTACTTCGTGAATTAGAACTTTCGCATCGTCTTCCTCGGTTATTTCGGCAATGCCTCCAAGCCAACCTCCTGGCGAATGTCCGTCATCGCCCAACACCACCAACAGGCCTGTTCGCCATTTCCAGGATCTTGTAATCTCCAGTTTCCAGACTGAGTATCGTAGTTAAATGCTTCGGCATATAACTCACTCGTATTGATTTTCTTGATAAAATCCAACATATCGCAGACACGGTCATATTCTCCGGCACGGAGGCAATACACCAAATCCCATCCCAGCACCTTGCCAATCACTTGATTAGAAAATTGCCGGCCATAAACCGCGATATCCTCATCTGAAAGCCAGTCGCTCGATGTCACCTGCGGCCCATCCCATTCAATCCGAGCAACCCGATGCCAAGTGTCAACAGTGTCCTTGAAGACTTGCTTATCAACCCCTCTCCAGCCAGACGGGATCGGAGCCAAATTAAGCCAACCCATGCCTGGAAAAGGTTTCGGCTCGCGCCCTGTTGGAAAAATCATTTCATAGAAGATGGTCCTGCCCTCAAAATCACGCGTCATATTCTGCATGATATTGGTTGTAAGTTTCTCTAGACGCCGTTCCCACTTTATGGCGTTAGCCATATCTTGACGGCGTTGGGCAACCGCAATCATATTTTCCAAAGCGGAACAAATAAACGACTGGGTCAAGAAATCATATGCATGCCAATAGTGACCATCACGGGAATGTTCCAGCGTAACATTGCAAACCAAGCCCGGTTTGATGCGCGCCCCGGTATAAAGCGATAAATAGGGCTCCGTCGTACTGCGATCCATCAGTTTTGCCACTACGGGATAGGTTTGATTTTCAAATTCGGTTTCTCCCCGACGCACAGCGAGCATGGCCCAAGCCATAATTACATGTGCCTGCCCATCGATTTGGTCCATATCAGATATGATCTTATACCGTTGAACCTGAGCATCTTCACCTGAAATTGAAGCTACTTCCTCCTCCAGCGGAGCTATGACATGGGGGATTCGTTCCATCTCATTCACCTGCATAGCTTCCAGACAATAATTCACCATATCCTCTAACTTATCTAACTCCCCTGTCTCCAAAAACAACCGTCCAACACCTCCAACAGTACGAGGAAACATTCCTTGATAAGCACCCGTTAAGGATTCTTGAAAATATCCATCCGGTCGGACACGCAGGACAAGGCTCTGGTACGTTTTGGTTAAAAGCTCCTGCATAAAGGGGCTTTCCAAGCGATCCCGAACATCATCAAGCGTTCGATTGGTTGTCACCAAAAAATTCTGATCTAAAGAGGTATGAGTAATACTGGTCTCTGCAAAGGAATCCATGCCACCCATGCCTAGGAACGCAGCAACAAGCGCTGGATTAATAAATATTGATTTAATACATTGGCACCAACTCAACTTCCTCATAACGAACTCCCTTAAATTTTACGCCCTCGGCCACGCTTGTAGGCTTTTGAATGAATAAAAAACATCTTGCCGGATATGCATCATCGCAGACCGTATGTAACCCCAGCCCAATCGTCTGTCCTAAATGGAGAGGCGGGCAATCCCTCCTCATTATAGATATTATTTTCGGGGTCAATATCCCAAGCATACCTCACTGCCACAGGATCTTTTATGTCTTTACTCGACACAAGGAGTGTCCTGCTATCAACAATCTCAGCATCCGCCCATACAAATTTCTTATCTTTTCCCGCAATCGAAATGCCTCTAATTTTGTCCCCTTTGAACAATAGTCCACTAGCAATATGGCTGAAAATAATCCTGATTTTACCATCCTCAATTTTATAGCCTTGGTAGAGAGGGCCTGAGTATTGAATGTCTTTGCCATAATCTTTTGCCAATGCCCAAAGGGCTAGTCTCTGACCAACATCCCTTTTATTTCCCGGATGGATATTATTCGCCTCGCCAATATCAATCGCCACGGCCATCCCTGTATTTTTCAGAAAGATGGTCATGAGCTGGGCCTCTCTCAATTCTGCCCAATGACTCCCGCGAGGATCCCCTCGGTAGGGCAAAATTTCCGTTCCCGGCGCATGCGATGTATGGTTGGCCAGCTGAACAAAATAAAACGGCATCTCAAAATTGTTAAAATCACATCTCCAGTTCTGGATCATTACAGGAAAAAGATCTCTGTATAGATAAGCTGCCCCGGCATTAGATTCGCCCTGATACCAAATCACACCCTTGATCGTCATATTTACAAGGGGAGCTATCATTGCATTGTACAGAACCGCAGGCTTATCTTCCGGCCTCGCCCCAACAGGAATCGGAGGATTTGGCTGGCCCTGCTTTTCCAGTTCTTTACAACTTGTCGTCCACTCACTGAGATTTCTTTGGAAGGTGTCGATAATTGGCTTCAGGTTGTCATCTTCGGCCATGCAGTCAATCCGCGTCCATGCCTGGGCAGCAGTCCCCCCATACGCACTGCAAATCAAGCCCACGGGAAATCCGGTAGAGCGGTGGATCTCCCGTCCGAAATAATATCCAACAGCACTAAAACTACCCACCGTTTCCGGCCCGCATTCGACCCATTTCCCCTCAAGATCTTCAAGCGGTTGGTCGGCAACCGCCCATTCAGTGCGAAATAGGCGAATCGATTTGTTGGCTGATTTAGCCACATCATCCGGGCCGCCATGAACCGGAATGTTTTCGCCTTGCCCAGTCATTGGGAAGTCCATGTTGGACTGTCCCGAACAAAGCCACACCTCGCCGATAACAACGTTTTTCAATTTAACGGTGTCATTACCCTTGATCGCCAGCGTATACGGCCCTCCGGCCTTCGGTGTGTGCACGGTACAATGCCACCGCCCTTCTTCATCGGTGATGGCAGACGAACCCGCGTATTTTCCGCCCCGCCTCCAGCCGGGTTGAAGGAAGATTCGTTCCCCCGGGTCCGCCCACCCCCATATTGAAACCTCCGTATTTTGCTGCAACGCCATATTATCGCCAATGATGGCCGGAAGCCTAATATCTCCAAAGAGCGGCAGGACAAGAGACGAGGTTAGGATGACAGTACAGAAACGAAAATTCATCGTAGCCTAGACCTCAAACTGAACCTCAATCGTCATAATCTTTTTGGGAAGTAATGTAACCTTTTCGAGCGCATTCTTAATGCAGGGGAGTTCCTCTTGTCGGTCTTCTTTTAGGTTGCAGATCCAGGCGGAAGTAATGGGAGCCTCACCAAATAAGATATCTGTCTCTTGCGCACTGTCCGTTGGGTTGTATAGACGGACAACGAAGTTATCCGAATCAGCTGTTTTCTTCAGGGCCGAGAACCGAACCCGACTATTAGAGATTTCGAAGAAGGATGCATCTGCTCCTGACAACTTGCTGCCGGGGGTCTTGTTTCCAGTGACCTGAACAGGCAGACACGGAGAATTAAATTTATCCGCTTCGAGCGGAATATCTGCAGCGTTCCAGTCCCCTGCGTGTGGAATGATGGAGAAGCTGTATTTGTGCAAACCCAGCGACTGGCCGCCCTTTTGTGATGGGAAGTATGAACCCGCCCGGATGCCCGTGCAGATCCAGTTCTCAACACATCTGAGCAATGACAAAGCAACGGTGCGTTCGTCATCTTCAAATGCCTCGTATTCAGTGAACGAATCATTAACGAACGCCAACCCAACCTGGGAATCGTTTATATCAACGAATGCATTCTGGGGTTGTGTTGCCATATCAGGCCAAACACTATTATCCGTCGGCCCCTGTGGACGGATGCTTCTACTGTCCACATTGAAGTGTCCACCCGAACAAATTTCATCCGCCCCGCGTATCCCGGTCGGGAAAATTGCTTTAAGGTAGTGATCCTGGTGGTTGTTTTGAACCTCGATAGAGACATCAAGTTTCCGTTGCCCTTTTTTAAGCGTAAGATAGGTTTTAATATTCATCGGCGCGATTTCGCCTGATCTCTCTCCCCTGAGCTTATCGCCTTTCACCGGTAGCGGAAGGTTGATCTCACTCACCAGTGTCGCCTTCAGAGGGCCAGAGCCTTCGCTCCATATCGTCGCGTGGGATCCAAGGGTGTTGATGCACCGATCATCCATGGGGCGCTCATTGATCCAATAGTTACCATGCTCGCCCCGGTCTTCATAGAAATTGAGGTTGTCAAATGTTCTGCCCAATTCCTTATCAAAGATGGAATATGTTCCATTGGGATTCATCTGAACCTTGAGGAATTCATTTTCCAATACATTGTGTGATTTCAGGATAGAGGACGTGTACGCTTGGGAATCCGACCACTCTTTCGTTGTTTTTCTGTAATCGTCTATATCCTTCACCTGAAAAACCTTATAACCGCCCGCAGGAATTACTCCTGTATCAAAGAAAATCCTATGCCGGACGGTTTGATAAGGGAAAATTCTTGTGTGAATCTCAGCAACGCAATAATCAACTTCGTCTTTGCCCATCCACTGTGTGCCCATCGGCTTACCTTCACTATCCAAAACCATTAAGCCTTCAGGTTTCCCATCAAAATGTTTCATTTTGGGGTTTCTGGGAACAGTGACCCATGCCTCCATGACTTCATGGCGTTCGT
>JASFYZ010000218.1:0-4234 GCA_045046665.1 Desulfobacterium sp. | reverse complement strand
ATTCTGGAAGAGTTTTTTCAATTATTTGGGTATCAAGACCATCAGCAGTGAAAAAATGAAATCACCGGTCACCCGGGGACGTGCCATTGCAACGGCGGAGTTCTGCACCCCTGTGGCTGCCATACATGGCCATGTGGCACATCTCCTTGAAAAGGCAGACCATGTATTTCTTCCCTATTATTTTGAAAAACGCGTCCAGGATAAAAAGACCCGACGGCAATACTGCTATTACACCCAGTATGTGCCTTCGGTAATCGCCTCCCTTGGTGATATTGATGAGAAGCGACTCATCTCTCCAGTGGTGAAATATCTTTACACAGGTTTTCACACCAAAATGGAGCTGTACCGGGCCCTTAAAAAAATCCCCGGGGCTCATTTCAGCTTCTTTGATGTGGCATCGGCCTACGAAAAGGCCTTGGACTGGAAAAAAGGCTCCGAACAGGAGCTGAAGGCCATGATGATCCGTCAACAAAATCGAGCAACAGACATTGATGTCCTCCTGGTGGGAAGGCCCTACACCATTTTATCAGAGAGCCTCAATGCAGGCATCCCGGATATTTTTGCCTCCATGAAGGTCAACGCCTTTTTCCAGGATATGCTGGATATGGACCATCATAACTTTGACGATATTGAACCCCTTCTTCAAGAAATCCACTGGGAGCATGCCGCCACAATCCTCAAGGCCACCCTGGTGGCGGCCCGGACGGAGAACCTTTTTCCTGTTTATATCACCTCTTTTAAATGTTCCCCCGATGCCTTTGGTGTGGGATATTTTAAAAAAATCATGGAAGCCCATGAAAAACCTTATCTGGTCCTGGAGCTGGACGAACATGATTCCAGCGTGGGTTATGAGACCCGCATTGAGGCCGCTGTCCGGGCCTTTCGCAACCATGCCCAAACCATGGCTTCCCCCACGCCGGTGTCCCTTTCCCAGGTCAATCCCCAGCTGGATCATAAGCTGTCAGACAAAACCATTGTCATGCCCAACTGGGACCCCATCACCGGCAAATTTCTGGCAGGGGTACTCCGGGGTGAGGGATACAAGGCCATTCTCATGGAAGAGACGGCGGACACCATTAAAAAAAGTCTCAAAACCAACACCGGCCAATGTATCCCCCTAAATGCCATTGCCGCAGGTTATGCCCAGACCATGGAAAGCCACAGCCTGGACCCCGCCCGCACCGTGTTGTGGATGAGCAAGTCCGACATTGCCTGTAATATCAAGCTTTACCCCCACCACATCAAGACCATTTTGACGGATATGGGAACGGGCCTGGAAAAGGCCGGGGTGTACAAAGGAGAACTCTCCTTCAGGGATATTTCCATGCGGGCGGCCCTGAATGCCTATTTTGCTTATATGTTTGGTGGATTGATCCGGAGTCTCGGGTGCAGCATTCGACCCTACGAAATTAACAAAGGGGAAACTGATGGCACCATTGCCCGAGCCGTGGACATACTGACAAAGGCCTTTGAAAATAATCAGTCCAAGGAAAAAGCCCTGGCCCATGCCCTTGAACCCTTTAAACACATTAAAACCCTACCGGAACCGGGACGTCCCAAGGTGGGTATTTTTGGGGATTTCTATGTCCGGGACAACGAGGTCATGAACCATGATCTCATTCATTTCATTGAAGAACATGGCGGAGAGGTGGTGACCACCCCCTACTATCGGTTTGCCAAAATGATTGCCAGTTCCTATTTTAGAAAATGGTTCAAGGAGGGTAAGTACAAAACCCTTATCTCCGGCAAAACCCTGATGACGGCCATGAATCTCATGGAGAATAGATATTATCGGTATTTTGAGCCCTTGTTCAAGACGCCTGATACGGCCTATGATGATCCCTTTGATGATATTCTGGCCCAATATGGTATTTTACCGGAACACACTGGGGAATCCATGGATAATGTTTTAAAAATCCACTACACCCTGAAAGCCCATCCGGATCTGGCTCTTTTCGTCCAGGCCACGCCTTCTTTCTGTTGTCCTGGCCTTGTCACCGAGGCCATGGCATCATCCATTGAAAAGCAATGCGGGGTGCCCATGGTGAGCATCACCTACGATGGACTGGGGGGCAATCCCAACCGGGTTATCATTCCATTCCTGAAATACGCCGGGAAAAACGGGGCTCCCGAGGACCAAAGGCTGTCCGTGTAAATAGGGACCGTAAATTTTATAACTTGAACGAAATAGCTTGCCTTTTGGCCCATCTACGGAGTTGCATCAAAGGCCCAATAGGGCCGAGCTATCAACCCTTTAATGCGCCTTGTAGATGAACCACCCGATTTTATAGATGGGTCTGCGCTATTTCTGTCCAACTTATTTCATCTGCGGTCCTAAATCTCTGCGGGTGGTCTGGATATGCCACTTTTTTCCGTCGGAAACAATGTGCAGGGCTCCATCCCGATCCGTGCGTAGAATGGATATTTTTCTTTCTTGGTACCGTCGCACCACCCGGGCATGGGGAAACCTAAAACGGTTATGCCATCCACAGGAAATAAGGGCCATCTCCGGCTGAACCTGATTGAGAAAGGCCGAAGTGCTGGAGGTGCTGCTGCCATGGTGGGGCACCATGAGAAGGGTGCTCTTTAGAGTTTCACCGGGACCGGGAAGTGATGAAAGCACTGCCTCCCGCCGGGCCATGATATCCCCGGCAAAAAGCATGGAAAATGTCTTGAACTGAACCCTCAGCACCAGGGAATTATCATTATAACTCTTTTTTTGTTTTTTGCGGGTCATCCCCACGGAAAATCCAGGAAAAAACCGAAGCGTCACGTCCTGGCCTGTGATCATCACCTCCCCTGTGGGATCAACCTTGTGAATGGTGACGTCCCTGGATTTGACCAACGCCATGAGGCGTTTATATCCCTGGGTTTGCCGATGATCTTCATTTTTATACAACACCTTAACCTTGAAATTTTCAAGGATATATAAAAGCCCGTTCATGTGATCCGCCTCCGGATGGGTGAGTACCACCCCATCCAGGGTGAGGATATTCTGGCGCCACAGATAGGGGGCCACCAGATACCGGCCGGTATCAAACATGGAATTGCTGGAAAACCCACCGCCATCCACCAGAAAACATCTCCCCCCCGGCAAATGAATCAAAGCGCTGTTGCCCTGGCCCACATCCAGCACAGTGATCTTAAGGGTGTGGTTGAAAAAACGCTCCCGGACATCCAGGGTCCCTTGAACCATAACGAGGAACAGGGCCAGCATTCCCAACAGTCTTCCCCATTTTTTTTCCCAGCCCCGGAGCAGCACGTAAATGGCCACCATAGCAAGATACCAGGCAATCAGGTAAAGCACATTCGGGGTCACCGTTCTTGACCACGCACCGGGCACCCGACACACCCAGGTGAGAAAATTAATGCAGGGCCTTGCTATGAATCCTGCCAGCACAAGGCACCCACTGGAAAGGGTGGTGGAAATGGGAAACACCACCAAAGACAAAAGCCCCAGGGGAAGCACCCCAAATCCCACCACAGGAATGGTCACGCCATTGGTAAATATCCCGGCAAAACTTGCCATATTAAAATAACGCATGACCAGGGGCTGGGTCCCGGCAATGGCCAGCAGAGAAACCAGAAAAAAGAGAACTATTTTATTAAAAACAATATGGCCAAAGGCAGGAAACCCATGCCGCCGGGCCAGATCAAGACCGGAGATGATAAAAAACACTGCGGCAAAGGAGAGTTGAAAGGAGATGGAAAAAAGGGCCCCGGGCTGAAAAATCAAAATAGCAATACCCGCTGCGGCCAGGGAATTGAGCGTCATGTTTTCCCGCTCCATGGTAAGGGAAAACATAACCACCGACACCATGATCAAGGCCCGCTGAGTGGCAGGGGAAAAGCCAGATATCAGGGCATAGCCAGCCAATGGTAGCAGTGTCATCAAGGCGGCCCCTTTACGGGCAAGCCCCCGGACCAGAAGTGGGGTAAAAAGGGAGAATAATTTCTGAAAAAGAAAAAAGAACAGCGTGGCAACGATGGAAAGATGCAGACCGGAAACGGCCAGTACATGAGACGCGCCTGATCGGGAAAAGGTGTTTTGAAGATCCGTTGTGAGCATCTTTCTTTTTCCCAGCACCAGGGCGTTTAACAGTGCCGCGCTGTTCTGATCCTTCACCGTTGATTGAATGTGCAAAGAAAAATGATTTCGCAAACGGGAAATGGCACGGACAAACCGGGTGGTCCAGGGCCATGGGGCTTGCTTTTTTTCAAAAGAAAAATCAGG
>JASFYZ010000217.1:0-6495 GCA_045046665.1 Desulfobacterium sp. | reverse complement strand
GCACCTTTGAATAAAGAGTGTATCACTTTTTTGATCACTGTCATATTATCTTCCCGGGGATAAACCGGCACCACATCACCGGTAATACCGGCCAGGACACCCGCCCATTCAATGGCATCCCCGAGATTCCCTAAGCGATCCACCAGGTGGAGATCCAGGGCCTTGGCCCCGGTGAATATTCGTCCATCGGCAAGGGTGGCCATTTTTTCTTCTTCAATATTTCGACCTGTGGCAACATCCTTGACAAACTGGGAATGAATCTCATCCACAACCCCTTGGAGCAACCTCTTTTCCTTATCAGCCAGATCTCGCAGGGGCGAACCAATGTCTTTGTATTCACCACTTTTGATCACCACCGGGGTCAAACCAATTTTCTTGATAATTTCTTTAAAATTGGCATACTCCATGATCACACCAATGCTGCCGGTGATGGTGCCGGGATTGGCCATGATGCCGTCACAGGCTGCGGCTGAATAGTATCCCCCCGAAGCGGCCACCGCCCCCAGGGACGCCACCACCTTTTTAACCAGACGTGTCTTCATAACCTCCCGATATATCTCCTGGGATGGTCCCACCCCGCCGCCAGGGGAATCAATGCGAAGCACTATGGCCTCAATGTCCGCATCCTTCCGAAAGGCACTAAGATTCTCTATTATCTCTTTTGAGGAAGAAATTAATCCGGAAATTTCCACAACACCCACATTTCCAGAACGCCCTCCATGCCCGGTGACAAGAGAGGCGTTAAGCACAGCTCCCCCTCCCACGATCAAGCCCGTGGTAATAACAAGCGTTGCCGATGCGACGGTAAACGCCATAAGGCAAAAAAATAAAAACGGGTGTCTTCTGGAAAACATGAAATACCTCACTGCTTATTTTTTGAGTACTGGGTTATGGACATCAGGTAATAAAATTTTTAATCATCGTAGATATTCGGGTTGGTAATGTAGATGTTTGACCAGTGCCCCATATCCGCGTATTTGGGACTGCGTAGCATACTAATACTATGTGAGCAGGCCAAAATAGGTGAATATGGGGTGTTGGCCGAATATTTACGAATCATCTCTGATTAGTTCAGGTATTTTAAGGGTATAAAAAAGGCCGGACACAGAGATAGCTCTGGATCCGACCTAATATTTTCAGCCTGATATCATTATCATGTCCGGCAGCAGACCCCATGGAAACACATGGCTGCAACCAGTGATATTATTTATCTTCAGACCTGGCAGCCTCCTCGAGGTTATCACGAAGCAGCTCACCAAAAGAAGATGTGGTGGGCTTCATGTTTTTGGCAAATTCATGGATAACTACCTCTTCTGCCTCGTCTTCAAGTCGTTTGATGGAAAGACCAATACGCCTTTCATCACTGTTGATGTTCATCACCCGTGCGGTAATGCTGTCACTGACCTTGAACTGATCGGAAGGGGTCTTGATTTTTTCCTTGCTGATTTCAGACACATGGACAAGGCCTTCAATTCCCTCTTCCAGCTCTACAAAAACACCGAAATCTGTGATGTTGGTGATCACACCGGAAATCTCCGTCCCCACCTCATATCGCTGCTCCACAGTTCCCCAGGGATCTGGCTGGGTTTGCTTGATACCAAGGGAGAATCTCTCACTTCCTTTGTCAATGTCAAGCACCACTGCCTGGATCACATCACCCTTCTTGTAAACCTCTGAAGGATGCTTGATGCGTTTGGTCCAGGAGATGTCAGAAATATGAACCAGACCATCAATGTCATCATCAATACCGATGAAAAGACCAAAGTCTGTGATGTTTTTGATTTTTCCTTCAATGACAGTTCCCACAGGGTATTTGTCACTGATGACTTCCCAGGGATTCTCAACGGTTTGTTTGATACCAAGGGAAATTCTTCTGTTGTCTGGTTTGAGATCAAGAACAACAGCTTCCACCTCTTCACCCACGGAAACCATCTTGGATGGGTGGCGAATCTTGCGGGTCCAGGACATCTCAGACACATGAATCAGACCCTCAACGCCCTCTTCCAGCTCCACAAAGGCACCATAATCGGTGAGGCTCACAACCTTTCCAAGAACCTTGGAACCCATGGGATATTTTTCCTGAGCCATGGTCCAGGGATCAGGTGTCAACTGTTTCATACCCAGAGATACCCGCTCTTTCTCCATATCATAGGAAAGAATTTTCACGTTGATGTTATCCCCCACAGAAAACAACTCAGAGGGATGTTTCACGCGGCCCCAAGAGATGTCGGTAATGTGAAGGAGTCCATCCACACCGCCAAGATCAACAAAGACACCATATTCTGTGATATTCTTAACCACACCTTCCATGACCTTTCCGCTCTCAATGGAACTGAGGGTGTTGGCCCTGGCCTCTTCGCGAACCTTCTCAAGGATAACCCGTCGTGAAAGAACGATATTACTTCTTTTTCTGTTATATTTCAGAACCTTGAATTCATAGGTTTGCCCTACCATTTCATCCATGTTCCGGATGGGCCGAAGATCGGCCTGTGAACCAGGAAGGAATGCTGGCAGCCCGATGTCAACGGAAAAACCGCCCTTGACACGACTGGTGATAATTCCTTCAATGGTGCTATCTTCTTCATAGATATCCCGGATGGCGTCCCAAACTTTAACTTTGGCGGCTTTTTCCTTGGACAAAATAACTGTTTCTTCTTCTTCGTCCCAGACTTCAACCATTACCTCAACCCGATCATTCAGGTTGACATCGACATTGCCTTCCTCGTCTCTGAACTCATGAATTGAGATCTGCCCTTCAGACTTGTAACCCACATCCACCAAGACATGATCTCTGTCCACAGCAATAATGGTACCCGTTACAACCTGGCCCTCTTCGAAGCGCTTGAAGCTCTCTTCATAAATACCCATCAACTCTTCCATGGTCTCTTCCCCGGTCAGAACGGGCTCAGACGTCACGGACGCCTCTTCCTCTGCCAGATCGGGTTCAGATACCACGGACGTCTCTTCTTCGGTCAGATCGGGTTCAGATGCCACGGACGTCTCTAGTTCTTCAGCAGTTTCTAATTCTTCATTCATTTCGTTGTTCTCGTTTGTTTCAGCAATGTTATTCATTAATGTTAATCCCCCATAGACAAAATTTTACACCTTTTCTTGAAAAAAGTATAATCACTAATAAGTATCAGAAAAACAGGGAAAAGACAATATAAAAAATTATTTTTTAATTGAAATTGCCGAGTCACACCCGTTCCTGCTATTGGGCAATCTCTTCCACAATCCTCTGCACAACCGCTTCCAGGGATAGATGGGTGGAATCAATTAAAATGGCATCTTCAGCTGGCTTCAAAGGGGCAATTTCCCGGCTGACGTCATTGGCATCCCGACTGCCCATCATTTTTTTTACTTCAGATAGATCCTGCACCGGGGCCTGGTTTTCCTTAAAGCGTCGCAGGGCCCGGGTATCCAGATCAGCAAAGAGAAAAAATTTATAATCCGCATGGGGAAACACCACGGTTCCCATGTCCCTTCCCTCAAACACGGTGTCATTATTTTCTGCAATGGCGTGCTGCAGACCCAACAGGGCCTTTCTGACACATGGCCGGGCAGAGATGTCCGAAGCCATCATCGATATCTCCGGGGTACGTATCAAAGAAGAAATATTTTCTCCGGAACTGGTCAACACCGGTTCATCGCCATCCATGGCAAAAGACAGGGATATCTCAGTTAAGAAAGATTCAAGTACAGCATCCTGTTCCCAGTCAATGGAACCCCGCTTCACTTCCAGGGCAACCCCACGGTACAAGGCCCCGGTATCGACATAGATGCAGTTAAGACGTCTTGCAAGTTCCCTGCTCACACTTGTTTTGCCAGCACCGGCAGGCCCATCTATGGTGATAAGTCGCTTTCTCATGCCACTCCCCCACCCTCTGAGAGCAACTGCTCCAGAACAAAAAGAAACCGCCGGTTTTCTTCCTCAAGCCCTGCACTTATTCTCAGGTAGGTTTTAAATCCATAGGATTTCATGGATCGAACAATAACCCCTTGCTCAAGCATCTTTTGAAACACCACCCCGGCATCCATTCTGACATCCAGCAAAAAGAAATTACCCTGGGTGGGGAAGGATTGTATGCCCATCCCTGCCAGTTGTTCCTGGAGAAAATCAATGCCCTGGTGCATGGTTTTGATACTTTGGTTGAGAAATTCGTGGTCATCCAGGGCCGCTGCTGCTGCCACCTGGGCCAGGGAATTGACATTAAAGGGCTGACGGACCCGGTGAAGAATCCCTGCAATACTGCTGTCCATGATACCATATCCCACCCGAAAACCGGCAAGACCATAGGCCTTGGAAAAGGTCCTCAAAGAGATGATTCGGGGGTCTTCAAGGGGGGATGCCAGGGCATCAAAAATGGCCTTGTCCCTGGCAAACTCAATATATGCCTCATCTACAATCACCAGCACATTTTCTGGCACCCCTTTCATGAAATCGGTTAAGGCATCTTTTGTGATATGACTGCCCGTGGGATTGTTGGGATTGGTGAGAAAAATCATGGTGGTGCGGGGGGTGATACCGGATGAAATGGCATCCAGGTCAATATCAAGTCCCTTCAAGGGCACCATGACCGGCACGCCGCCTGCCACCTTCACCGATATTTCATACATTAAAAAGGAGGGCAGAGGCATCAAAGCCTCATCCCCCCGCCCCAGAAATCCATGGGCCAGCAGGGCAATGAGATCATCAGAGCCATTGCCGATGACCACATTCTCCGAATTTACGCCATATTTTTGTGCAAGCATGCCGGTCAGCACGTGGCCACTGCCGTCGGGATACCGATGCATGCTGGCAAGGTGTTCTTTAACAGCGGCCACGGCTTTGGGGGATGGCCCCAGAGGATTTTCGTTGGATGCCAGTTTGACGGAATTTTTAATCCCGTATTCCCGTTCTATTGCCTCGATGGGCTTGCCCGGCTCATAGGGATTTATGGAACTGATATACTCAGGAATATTTAATTTCATGGAACCTGATACTCTCCTCTTCTATATTGATATAACACCTACATGGCAGTAAGCACCTGCCAGATACCCCCTCTGATTAGTTTGGATTTGATATTTTGTCAATATCTATGCTAAATGCATTCTAAAAAGGAGAGATATACATGACATATACACCCATCAGGACAGGTCTTGAATCGCTTAAAGCAGATCACCCCACAGAATTCAAGGGGAAAAAACTGGGACTTCTGGCCAACCCGGCATCGGTGGACGGCAGCTTTGTCCACGCCTCACGGATTGTTCACGCTCTGTTCCCCGGACAATTAAAGGCCCTTTTTTCGCCCCAGCATGGTTTTTATGCTGAGAAACAAGACAACATGATCGAATCGGATCATGGTGTGGACCCAGAATTAAACATCCCGATTTTCAGCCTCTACAGCAACACCCGAATTCCCACCAAAGAAATGATGGATCATGTTGACATATTAATCATTGACCTCCAGGATGTGGGTACCCGGGTCTACACCTTTATGTACACCATGTCATATTGCCTGGAAGCTGCCGCACAACACGGTAAAAAGGTATTTATTCTGGATCGGCCCAATCCCCTGGGGGGGATTGCCGTGGAGGGCAATATTCTTTCTGACTCTTGCCGCTCTTTTGTGGGCCGCTTTCCCCTGCCCATGCGTCATGGGTTAACCATAGGGGAACTTGCCCTTTTTTTCAACCGGGAACATAAAATCCATGCAGATGTCACGGTGATCCCTATGCAGGGGTGGGAAAGGAAAATGTTTTTTAAAGATACCGGTCTCTACTGGGTGGCACCCTCCCCCAATCTTCCCACACCAGAATCTGCTGTGGTTTACCCGGGACAGGTTATATTTGAAGGCACCAACGTGTCCGAAGGAAGGGGCACCACCCAGCCTTTTGAATTCCTGGGGGCCCCGTTCATTGATCCATCCCCCATTCTCAAGGAAATTTCCCGGGATATTCCCGGCGCGATCCTTCGTCCCATTTGCTTTGAGCCCACCTCGGGGAAATGGGAGGGGCAAGGCTGCCGGGGATTCCAGATTCATGTTACAGATACCCTGAAGTTTAAACCCTACCGAACCTCATTGCTTCTTTTACAACAAATTTTTAAACATCACAAAGCGGATTTTCAATGGAAAGAGCCTCCCTATGAATATGAATATCATAAATCCCCCATTGATCTTATCCTTGGTAGTGAAGAGTTAAAAAAATGCATCGTCCAACAAGAAGACATGGATAGCCTGGAAAACTCCTGGCACATGGGCCTGGAAGGATTTAAAAAAATAAAACAAGAATACCATATTTATGAATAATGGCCATACCTGCCCACCGACACGAGGAATGATGAAATAATCAGGCTAAGTACCCGAGCAGAGATTCTTCAAGATAAAGCCCAAAGATATCAACGATATATATTTATAAGTGGCAGGACATAAATTTTTTCCTATTGATGCATCAACTAATTGCCTTGATGATGGGTACTATTCAGAATCCTAACAGGAAGAAACTTTCGTCCAC
>JASFYZ010000216.1:0-10081 GCA_045046665.1 Desulfobacterium sp. | reverse complement strand
GGTGGTTTCCCCGGCCCCCATGGTGCCGCCCAATGAAACCGCCACAGCGCAGGTCTCCAATATCTCCTCCACCGTGGCACCCGCTGCCAGGGCCTGATCGGTCTGGAAGAGAATGCAGGACCGACAACCGTGAACAAGGGCACCGGTTAGGGCCATAAGCCGTTTGATTTTCCCGGGCAGAGCACCATCTTTGTACACTTCCATTGGCAGTTCATCATAGGCTTTTGCCACATCAGGAAGGCATTTTCTGTAAAGATTCCACATGTCGTTGATCTGATCCTTAAGTTTTAACTGACTGGCCATTAGGGCCTCCTTTTGCTTAGGGGTTGATTTGGAATCGAAAGTACTATAAATAAATCTAATTGAAAAATGAAATAAATTGATTGAAACGATTAGAATTATATATAATACTATATTATGCATATACCTATTGACCTTTTAAATACCTTTGTGGTGGTGGCTGAAACCAGAAATTTCACCTTGACAGGCAAGCAGATCCACAGGTCCCAGTCCGCAGTCAGCATGCAGATCAAACGCCTGACCGAAATCGTGGGAAAACCCTTGATTGAGATAGAAGGAAAACATGTCCGCCTGAGCCCCATAGGGGAATTGGTGTTGGAGCATGCCCAGAGAATTCTAAAAGTTCATGAAACTGCCATGATTGCCATCAACCAATTTGAATTGAAAGGACGTGTAAGGCTGGGCGCTCCCGAAGACTATTGCTCCCTTTTTGTTCCCCAGATCCTGGCAGGATTTTCCTGGGATTATCCGGATATCCGGGTGGATGTGATCTGCCAGCCCAGCGCACAGCTTTACGGAGATTTACTCCAGGGGAAACTGGACCTGGCGATCTGTACAGCATTGGAGGTTACCGGCGAGAAAATCTTTCAGGAAGCTGTGGTTTGGGTGACAAAAAATAAGACCGCCATCCTTGAAAAAGACTCACTGCCCCTGGCGGTTTACAGTCATGACTGCCTCTACCGGAAATGGGCAACCCAGGCACTGGAGCAAATCAACAGGCCCTTCCATGTGGCTTATATGAGTCCCAGCATTTCAGGCATTCTGGCTGCTGTACGGTCCGGCCTTGCTGTAGCGCCGGTGGCGATGAGCGTGGCAGGAAAGGATCTGCGGATACTCGGGCCTGAAGACGGGTTTCCGGTTTTGCCGACTGCCGATGTCTGCCTTCACGGGACCGGCAATGTAAGAAATCCTTTGGTGGATAATTTGGAGATCCATGTTCGGAAGTCTTTCCGTCATGAGTGAAGTTTTCAAAAGTGCTGGTCTCATTTTTAAATAAATGCATTGTGATATGGGAGGAGGACTCATCGCAACAGATGTGGTTTCCGGTGAAACAGTAGATGATCCATTGTGTTTACCGATATACAAACGTATTAATAAAATTCTTTGCAGTCTTTTGTAAAAAAGGCCCCTGCAAATGGGGAACGCTCTAAAAAAGTGTTTCGTCTATGGGAGTGAACTTGTCTAATACTGATTAGCCAATTGAATTGGCTTCAATGGGCAGGTAAAGTTCATCCGGTAACACTTTTGTGGGCATAAGGGGTGCCCAAGTGTCTACCACGGGAAAACCCGATCAGGCTTGCCGGGAATTGACAAAAACTGATTCTTTTCATAGGCTAAGTGTTTTTGTTAACCTTTATTGGACATGATTATGCACCTGGAATTAGACATAGACCTTGGCGCTCTTCTCGGCAATCTGCCGGGGATGGCCTTTCGATGCCTCAACGATAAGGAACTTACCATCATCTATGCCTCCAGAGGATCCAAATCCCTTATCGGTTATATGCCCAAAGACCTGATTGAAAAACAGGCCTTCCGGAAAATCGTTCACAAAGATGACCAGGACCGGAATAAAAAGGTGCTGAGCCTGATATCCATCCAATCTCCCAGATATTGCCTGGTATACCGGATTCGTACCTCGGATGGCCAGGATAAATGGGTCAAAGAAGAGGGCATTGGAATTTTTTCCAATACCGGGAATGTCAAATTCATTGACGGTCTTCTCACTGATATTACGGACCAGAAAACCATTGAAATCGCACTGCAAGAAGAAAATACAAGGCTTAAATCCTCCATGGGGCAGCGGTTTCGCCTGGAGCAGCTTATTGGCAAAAGTGATGCCATGCAGGAGGTTTATGATCTCATTCTCAAACTGGCTGAAAAAAATTCATCCGTTATCATCACCGGGGAATCGGGTACCGGTAAAGAACTGGCGGCCCATGCGGTTCACACCTTGAGTGCCAGGAACCAGAAACGCTTTGTGCCGGTGAACTGCGGTGCCATCCCGGAAAACCTTTTGGAAAGGGAATTTTTCGGCCATGAGGAAGGCTCCTTTTCCGGGGCCACCTCGGACAAGCCAGGCTACCTTGAGCTGGCAAGGGGGGGGACTTTGTTTCTGGATGAAGTTGGAGAAATTTCATTGAATTTTCAGACCAAATTACTCCGGGGGCTGGACGGCATCGGCTATACCCCCATTGGCGGTAGGGAGATTTTAAAGTCGGACTTCAGACTGATTTGCGCCACCAACCGGGATCTTTCCGACCTGGTCCGCCGGGGGGAAATGAGAGAGGATTTTTTTTACCGCATTAATGTGGTCCCCTTGGCCATGCCAGCTTTGAGGGACAGGCAGGAGGACATCACCCTGCTCATAGACCATTTTTTAAAGGCTGATTCCAGCAGTCAGGAGGTCAAGGAGATGTCAATGCCCCTCCGGTTGCAGATGCAGTCTTACTCCTGGCCCGGCAATGTTCGGGAGTTGAAAAACGTCATTGATCGTTATCTGACCCTGGGGCGCCTTCATCTCCCGGACATGCTGCCCGTTGTGGAAATTCAATCCAGAGAAAACATCGTTGACGACACCCGCAGTCTGCCCCTGGCTCTGGACAGCTATGAACACCGACTGCTCACAACGGCCCTTGAAAAATGCCGGTGGAAAAAGGGGGAGACCGCATCCTTGCTTGGTCTTTCCATGCGAACTCTCCAAAGAAAATTAAAAAAACACGGAATTAAATAAATTCACATAAAGTGACGTGGAAGGCGACAAAAGTGTCGTAATAGCTCCATCCCCTCTTTAATTCAGGTGATTCTCTTTGCCTGTTTTCTTTAACACGACATTCTTGTCGTATTTTTCTTTTTTTCCCATTCAAAAAAAATAATGCCTATGTCTATTAATTTATTTATAAAATCAATGACTTGAAATAAAAAATCAATGAAGCATTTCAATGGCATGCTTTTTGATATGACTATTTGCATAAATGAAATCAACCGTACCCGTGGATTATGATGGGGCAGGCAACAGACAACTCTATATTTATTTTAGGAGAAAAAAGAATGCAAAAAAGAAATAAAAATGTGGTCATGATCATGTGCGACAGTCTTCAATGGCATTATATGGGATGCTACGGGGGCGATGTAAAGACCCCGAATTTTGACAGGCTGGCCCGGGAAGGAGTAGTCTTGGACAATGTCTATTCCGAAGGATTGCCCACCATCCCGGTACGCCGGGCATTGTTCACCGGCCGGTATACCTTGCCCTACCGCGGCTGGTCCCCCCTTGAACTGGACGACACCACCATTGCCGATATACTTTGGCGCTATTCCGCCTATTCTGCCTTGATCACGGACACAGCCGTGATGCATCTACCCAAATACGGCTACCAGAGGGGGTTTGATTATGTTTACAATCTCAGGGGCCATGATGATGATAATCATTATTATGCCGAAGATCCCCTCTACCATCTCAAGATGGAAGATTACCACAAGCCTTCCTACCGCACCGATGAGAACGGCGAGCAGGTGGAAGAGATGTGGTCCGAGTTTTCCAAGGACGAGATGAAGGGGTATCTTGCCCAGCGTCAATACTGGAAGACCGATGCCGATCAGAATGTGGCCCAGATCGCCAAGCAGTCCATCCGTTTCCTGGAAGAGGCCGACCGGAACAAACCCTTTTTCCTCTGGATTGATTCCTTTGATCCCCATGAGCCCTGGGATGCTCCCTCCATCTATGACGATGACCTCAAATGCCCCTATGATCCGGATTACGATGGCCAGGAGATCTGGAATCCCGTATCCACATACGCGGATAATGTCTACACAGACAGAGAAATGGAGCACATCCGAGCCCTGTACTCAGAAAAAATAACCAACGTGGACAAATGGCTGGGCAAGGTCCTGGACAGAATCAGAACATTAGGCCTTGAAAAAGATACCATGGTGGTTCTCATGGCTGATCACGGAGAGCCCCTGGGTAACGGTGAGCACGGCCACGGCATCGTTAGAAAATGCCGTCCCTGGCCCTATGAGGAGTTGGTACATGTCCCTATGATCATCAAGGCCGACGGCCTTGAGGCTGGCACTCGGAAATCCGGCCTGGTCCAGAACATTGATATCACCCCCACCATGATGGAATGGATGAATATTCCCCAGGATGCCTGGGCAGATATGCAGGGTAAGAGCCTATGGCCTCTTCTCAAGGGTGAAGTGGAGGATATCAGAGATTTTCTCATCACCGGTTTCTTTGGCCAGTCCTGGTCCCTGATCACCAAGGAATGGTCCTATATCCACTGGCTGAACCCCGTGGCCCTGGAAAACTCCGAAGCTGGCGGTAAAACTATGTTTGAGGTGTTTGATATCCAGGAAGGCGAGGTCTCCGAAGGGATGGGGGACTCCACAACCATGTTTGACCGGATCAAGGCCCAGCAGGAAAACCAGTGGACCTGTGTCCCGGGTTCCCTTACTGAGGTCCCGGACAAAGATAGCCTCTTTGACCGGTCAAAGGATCCTTTCCAGCTTGAAAATATCGCAGACGAGCATCCTGAAAAGGCAAGGGAAATGTATGATAAACTCAGAGAATTCATGCTGGAGCTGAAAGCGGAATCCATTTACCCGGATATGGATTAACCAACAACACGGTGAGTTTTTAATGGATGCGGGTAGAAAACATGTTTTCAAGATCCCATTCAAATAATGCGAGCAATGACAGTTCTGGGCTTGATCACAAGCCTGACCCCGTTGGCCCACAAATTATATCGGGTGGCCGATGTAATGACCAAGCCCACAGCTCTGTTCACGCATTATTGCCCAAGTTTATTGAAAACTTACACAATATATGAGATCCGGCAATGGTCCTTTGTTGCCGGATTTAATTGATCCCAAAGGAAAAAATCATGATCAAAGAACTCACAGATACAGATTTCCAATCCGCCGTTTCCCATGGATTGAATATCGTTCTTTTTTATAAAGATAAATGCCCCTATTGCAATGCCATGAAAAAAATTCTCACCAAGTTTTCCGGCATGCCCGGAGCCCAGGGTAAAGAGATCACCTATTACCAGCTGAACAGGGAAGACTGTCCGTCTACGGTGGAGACTTTGAACGTGAGCCGGATTCCGTCTCTATTTATTTTTAAGGACGGCGAGAAGACCGCAGAAAAAAGCGGAGATGTCACCTACCGCCAGCTTACAAAAATGGTGAGCTGATTTGGAGGAATCCATGAAAAACAACTATGATATCATTATTCTGGGCGGTGGCATTGCCGGCATGACAGCGGCCATTTATGCGGCCAGGGCCAACCTGAACACCGTAATTCTGGAAAAAAGCGTCTGCGGGGGTCTTGTCAATACCACCTACTGCCTTGAAAATTTCCCCTCCCAACCCGGCATCGGCGGCATGGAGCTCATGGAAAAGGTCAGGGACCAGGTAGAGTCTATGGGCGTTGAGATCCGGGAGGTAATTGAGGTGGACCGCATCACTCTGTCCACCCCCCAAAAAGAGGTGGAAACCGATGAGGGCATTTTAACGGCCCCTGTGATCATTCTTGCCACGGGGCGGCGTCCCCGGCAGCTGCCCCTGGAGACCGATTGTGAATCCATCCACTATTGCGCCATCTGCGACGGTTCCGGATACAAGGGCAAACGAATCCTTGTGGTGGGAGGTGGCAACTCAGGCATTGAAGAGTCGGATTACCTTCTCTCACTGGGGGTGGAACATATCACGGTGGTGGAACAGATGGACAGGCTCATGGCCTCGGCCCAGGCCCAGAAAGATCTGCTTAAGTATGAAGGGAAAGTGGATATATTCACCGCCACTGTGATTGATTCCCTTGAAGAGGAAAATGACCGGCTCAAAGGGGTCATCCTCCGTGATACTGAAACAGGAAAAACCACCCATCTTCCCATGGACGGCATTTTTGTATACATGGGCCATGAAACCCAGGTGGACTTGTTCAAGGAACAGATTTCCCTGAACAGCCACGGATATATCAATGTGGACCGGGACATGGGCACAGGCCTTGCCGGTGTATATGCCGCCGGGGACATTGTGGATAAGAAATATTACCAGATTACCACTGCCATGAACGATGGTACCAATGCTGCCCTAAGCGCAGCCGAGTATCTAAGGCAGTTGGACCGATAAAATGATTAATTCCTCAATCTGCCTTCCCCATCCGGTGGGCACCCCAGGAAAGGAAAACATATGTCACACACACGCAGCTTAGATTTAGACCCGCCAGATCAAACAAATTCAGACAAAGGTGGATTGGCCAGAATCCTTGGCAATTACGACCCCATGATTTTTTTTGTTACCGGAGCCGTCACCCTGTTCGCGGTGATTTACGGATTTTTTGCCCCCAAAAGTTTTAATGCCGGTCTTTCTGCCCTGCAGTCCTGGATTACCTCCCGGTTTTCCTGGTTTTTCATCCTTTCCGTGGCGCTCTATCTTGGGATCATCATTGTCATCGCATTCAGTAAATACGGAAGCCTGAAGCTGGGCAAAGAAACGGATAAGCCTGAATTCAGCTATATTTCCTGGATTGCCATGCTCTTTTCCTGCGGGGTGGGTGTGGGGTATGCCTTCTGGGCCGTGGGCGAGCCCATCATGCATTATTTCAACACCCCCTATCTTGCTGAATCTGCCACCCCGGCAGCCCGGTCCATCGCCATACAGATCGGGATTATGCACTGGGGTATCCATGCCTGGGGGATCTTTGCATTGGTGGGCCTGGCCATTGCCTTTCCCGCCTATCGCCTGGGTAAACCAATGAATGTCTCCATCTCCCTTTACGGCCTGTTTGGCGACAAGATCATCAACAGCTTTTGGGGCCGGGTCATTGAAATTATGGCTGCCTTTGCCACCATTGCCGGGGTCAGCACTGCTTTGGGACTTGGCATCATGAGTACCAATGCAGGCATTGAGCATATTTTCGGAAGCCCCCTGGGCACTGCGGGCCAGCTCATTTTCATGGCCATCCTCATCGGTCTCTATATTTTGTCTGCGGTTTCCGGCATTGAAAAAGGCATAAAAAACCTGTCCACCATCAATATTGCCATTGCCTTTTGCTGGGGAGCCTTTATACTTTTTTCAGGCCCCACAACAGAGCTGCTCAGCCTCACGGTTCAAACTGCGGGCTCCTATATCACTAATTTCGTTTTCATGACCTTCTGGACCGATGCCAATGCCACCAAAGGCCAGTGGCTTGAATGGTGGACCGTATTCTACTGGGTTTGGTGGATCTCCTGGGGTCCCTTTTGCGGCGGGTTTGTGGCCAGGATTTCCAAGGGTAGAACCATCCGTGAATTCATTATCGGCGTTTGCCTGGTGCCTTCCATTGTGGCCATCGTCTGGTTTTCCATTGTGGGCGGGGCGGCCCAGTCTGCCCAGATTGCCGGTACTGCCGATATTGCAGCGGCCCTGAAGGCGGATATGGGATCGGGCATATACGTATTACTCTCCACCTATCCCATGGGTTCTTTCATGGCCATTGTGGTTTTTTTAAATCTCATCATCTTTCTGATCACCTCTGCTGACTCCGCTTCCTTTTTTGTGGCCATGCAGATGTCCGGGGGCCAGACCGAGCCCAATACCTCCATGAAGCTGATCTGGGGAATATTCATCGGCTCCCTGTCCATGGTGCTTCTGGCCTCGGGCGGGCTTGCGGCATTGCAAAAGGCTTCCATTATTGCAGGAGCTCCCTTTGCCATTATCACCTTTATGATGGCGATCTCTTTGTTTAAAATGCTGCGCAGTGCCTATGACGACAACTAAATTTATAACTCATTTAAACCCTAAGGACCGCAGATGAAATAAGGTGAACAGAAATAGCGCTGACCAATCTATAAAATTTGGTGGTTCATCTACAAGGCGCATCAAAGGTTCAATAGCTCGGCCCCTTTGATGCAACACCGTGGATGGACCAAAGGACAAGCAATTTCGTTCAACTTATAAAATTTGCGTTCCTAAGCAAGCGGGAGAAACATCATGCCCTTAAATAATACACTTGAAGTTATTTCCAGAGACCAGTTTGACAAGATTCACAATGCCTCCCTTAAAATTCTTGAGGAAACCGGCATTCAGTTTCACAGCCGTGAGGCCCTTGATATGTTCAAGGAAAATGGGGCCAAAGTAGAGGGTGAAACCGTATTTATCACGGAAAAAATGGTCACAGATGCCCTGGCCACCTGTCCCTCCACCTTTGAGTGGACCGCCCGGAATCCAAAACACACTGTCACCGTTGGAGAGGGTTTTCTGGTCCAGCCCAATGTGGGCCCGGTCTTTATCCAGGACATGGATAACGGCAGGAGGAAAGCCACCCTGGAAGATTATGCCAATGTAATTAAAATCTGCCAGGCCGGAGAATATGTTCACCTCAACGGTACCATTCCCGTGGACCCCTCTGACGTGGATTCCGAGACCAAGCATTTGCATATGATGTATGAGATTCTCAAAAATACGGATAAACCTATCATCGGGTTCTGCTTTGAAGGGGATAAGGTTCGTCAAAATTTTGATATGGTCAATCTGGCCTTTGGCGGGGCAGAGTTTCTTGAAGATCACCACTGCCTGGGCGTTCTGGTCAACCCCCTCACCCCCCTGGGATTTGCATCGGAAACCATTGAGACCATCATGGAGTATGCAAAACGAAATCAGATCACCCTGCTGGCTCCCTGCATTATGGCTGGCATCTCCGGCCCCATCAGTCTTCTGGGCACGGCAGTACTCCAGAATACAGAGCTTCTGGCCGGGGTTGTTCTTACCCAGATGACCCGTTCCGGAGCCCCCATCGTATATGCCACGGCCTCCACCACTGGCCATATGCAGACCGGAGCCTTTGCCGCAGGCACCCCCGAGGCTATGCTCATCAATACCCCCAATATCCAGATGGGCAATGATTATTATAATCTGCCCACCCGGACCATGTGCGGGATTACCCATTCCAAAGCCCTGGACTGCCAGGCCGGATATGAAACCATGATGAGCCTGCTCATGGGGGTTCTGAGCGGTGCGAACATCGGAGTGCAGTGTCTGGGTACCCTGGATGCTCTTATGACCCTGTCTTATGAAAAAATGATCATTGATCAGGAGATCATCTCCAGGTGCCTGAGGATCAAACAGGGAATTAATATCACAGATGAGGATCTGGCAGTTGAGACCATCCAGGAAATCGCCCACGGCGGAACCTACCTCACCCATCCCTCCACCTTTAAAGAGTGCAGAAACATGTGGAACCCGGACATCTCAGACTGGAACGCCCATGATGTCTGGGAAGTCGCCGGAAAAGAGGACTTGGTAGCCCGGGCCAACAAGACATATAAAGATGTGCTGGCAAAGGCGCCGATCAGCCTGCTGGATTCTGAGCTGGACGAGGCTTTGAAAGATTATATAAAAAAGGCAGCTCTATAATATGACCCACCTGATCCGTGTTCTGGATCTGGATCCCGGACGGCTGATGATCCTGGAAAACCGGGTCAAAACAGCCGTCCGAAAATCCGGTATCAAAGCCCGCATATCAATGGTGTCCGATAACCTGGCCATTACCCGCCAGGGCCTTCTGGACAGCGTTCCTGTACTTGAGATCAACGGTATCATTGTGAGCAGATCAACTCCCCTTATGCCCGCCGATCTGGCCAGCCTGTTCAAAGCATTGGCCTGAATTGACTTAATTTCATACAGCGGTTCAACACGATCTTTGCCATACCCATTGTATGAACACCTCTTAGAGCTTAGGGAGATGGAAATAAATAATTGTTCAGTCTGGCGGTAGTCGTTACGCCGCTCTACGGTGCCA
>JASFYZ010000215.1:0-8922 GCA_045046665.1 Desulfobacterium sp. | reverse complement strand
CCGGCCTGAAAGGTTAGGCCAAATGCACGACTTAGACGAATGATTTTGCCGAGTTCTTCCTGTTCAGCCTCTTTTCCTGGGGATGTTTCCACCATTCCTAAGGTTGCAACACAGGCAAAGATGCTTAAAACAAGGGTGGCATAAAGGGGAAACCGCATGGTGGTTTCCTGGGTAAGGGAGATGGGAAATCCCAAAAAATGACAAAGGCTTTCCATCAGGTGTGGATCATAGAGGGCTGCCCCCGTACTCATGGCGATGATAAACCCAATGGACTGGAATCTTGCTAACAGCTCAAGAACTCGTCCCCAGTCATCGGGGTTGCCCTGCTCTTTAAGGGCGTCATAGGCCATTGCCTCATCCGCTCCACTGGCAGCGGCCTCGGCCAGACCGCTTAGAATCCGGTTTATTAAAAACACATAAAAAACCAAAGAGGTGTCAGATGTTGGTACAAAGCTGATCATCCCCACCTCCACCATCATGGTAAACGTGGCAAAAACCAGGAGGCGTTTTCGGCCGATTACATCAGCAAGTGCGCCGGAGGGGACCTCAGCCATAACAATGGTGGCTGCCCAGATGGCATTAAGGGTTGCAAATTGTGCCACACTCAAACCGAAATCAAGAAACAATATGGTGAAGACCGGGTAGTAAAACCTTGAATTAAACAGAACCTTAAAGGCTACATACCGTCTAATATTAGGTATAGAAAAGGGAGAAACAGGTTTCGTCATAGGTTATCCTTAAAACTAAAAAGGTTGTTTCTTGTTAAAATACAAACAAAATTTTTTTTTCTGATTTTTGTAGATTGATATATGATTATATTGATCACTGTCAATGTAAAAAAACGGTACCCGCTCAACTGCGAAAATGATAATTTTAATCAATGCACCCTGGTATTATCAAAAAAACAAATATAAAAAACCCATAGGATTTAAATTAACGATTTGCCTTGTTTGCTACCCATGGCATAAGAAAAGCAGTTATCCCTGACGGGCAAAACCACCTGTAAAAAAAAATAATAATTCTATCAAAAGCCAAGGATTAAAGTGACTTTAAATCTTTAAACAACAAGGGAGTTAATATGAAAATTTTTCTGAACATAGTTAAACATCTGGCATGGCTGCTGGTCTGCTGTTTTGTTCTGGTCTCCTCCAGCCCGGCAGACGGCATTGGTGGATTTGCGGGAGAAAAAGGGACACTCAGGATATCAGGCGGAACAGCGCATATCCCCGTAATGAAGATTGCCGCACAGAACGTCATGGGCAATAATCCAGATATCCAGATCACCATTGCCGGGGGAGGATCCGGGGCTGGCATCAAACAGGTGGGAGAGGGTCTGGTTCAAATCGGCAATTCAGGCAGAAAGGCCAGTGCTGCTGAAATCCAAAAATATGGGCTTTCCCTGTACAAATGGGCCATTGACGGCGTGGGCACAGTGGTTCATCCTGAAAACCCTGTGCAAGCACTCACCTCCAAACAACTGCAGGATGTTTTCGCAGGCCGCATTAACAACTGGAAAACAATTGGCGGCCCGGATCGCTCCATTACCGTATATACCCGGGACAAATCCAGCGGGACACGCTCAGTATTCTGGAAAAAAGCCCTTGCAAAAGGCAAAATTTCTCCCAGGGCACAGTTTGTCGCCTCCAATGGTGCCATGAAAACCGCTGTTGCAAAAAACCCATATGCCATCGGATATATGTCTGTGGGATATATTGATCAGAGCGTTTCAGCCATTTCGCTGGATGGTGTACGCCCGAATTTGGAAACAGTCAAATCCGGCAAGTATAAAATTTCCCGAGGTCTCTACAGCAACACCAAAGGCCCTGCCACAGGGCTGGCTGAAAAATTCATCAACTATCTTTTGAGCCCTGAAGGTCAGAAAATCGTTGTCGAAAAAGGATTTGTGCCGGTTCGCTGATGTTTGAAAACGACCGTATTCTAAAAATCTGCCTTCAGACAGCCGCATGGGGATGTGCGGCACTGACCTTTGGTGTGCTGGCGTTTATGGCATGGCTGAGCATCCCCGTGCTCAAAGCATCCGACACGGTCCACATACTGACCCAACCCTGGCTGCCAGACCAGGGGCAGTTCGGCATCGGCCCCATGATCCTCGGCAGCCTGTACATCTCCGTTTTAAGCCTGATCATTGCTGCGCCTGTCAGTTTCGGCGGTGCAATCTTTATCCAGATCACCCGTCCGGGAGGTGCTGGAAAGATTTTTCAACACCTGGTCGAGGCCATGACAGCAGTTCCCACAGTGGTATATGGTTTTATCGGTATTTTTCTAATCGTTCCTTTTATCCGGGAAACGTTTCTGCAGGGCTCGGGCATGTGCATTCTATCTGCTTCCATCATGCTGGCATTGGTGATCTCCCCCACCATGATACTGATTTTTTCACAAAGTATATCCAACGTCCCCCGGGAGTACACCATCGCTGTAGAAGCCATGGGGGCCACACCGGCACAAAAATTTTTCATGATCATTTTGCCCTATGCCTGGAAAGGGATACTCACAGGCTTGATTCTCGGATTCGGCAGGGCTGTGGGGGACACGCTCATTGCACTGATGATCAGTGGAAACTCCATTGCTTTTCCCGGTCATATCCTGGATTCTGCAAGGACCCTGACCGCCCATATCGCCCTGGTGACAGCTGCTGATTTTGACAGCATAGAATTCAAGACACTTTTTGTCTGCGCACTGACACTCTACCTGCTGACCTGTCTTGGCGTTTTCGCTGCCCGCGCTGCTGGAAAAGGGCAAAAATCATCATGAAAAGCAGATCTGTTGGGGATATTCTTCTCAACACCTATGCCTGGTGCTCTGCACTGCTCCTCACGTCCGCCATTTTAACCATCGCGGGCTATCTCTTGTTTCATGGATTCTCCACCCTGAACCTGAACCTGATCTTTGCCGACACACCGGTGCTGGAAGCGCTTCTTTTAAAAAAACAGGTGTTCGGCGGTCTGCTCCCGGCCATTGCCGGAACCCTGGCACTGATTTTTTTATCAATAAGCTTTGCCCTTCCGGTGGGCATTGCTGCCGGTGTTTTCCTGGCAGAATTTGCTCTGCCGGGAACCCGGAAAATCCTGGGGCTGATGTTTGATATCATGGCTTCCCTGCCATCCATTGTGGTGGGGCTGTCCGGGTTTGCAGTCACCATTTTTCTGCACCAGCATTTTTTTGAACAACTCTACCCCTGCCTGCTCATTTCCGCGCTGTGTCTGGCATTTCTCGTCATTCCGTATATCATCCGTTCAACACAGATTGCATTGGAAAGTCTTCCGCCCCAGGTCCGGCTGACAGCGCCGGGCCTTGGGGCCACCCGGACCCAGAACCTATGGTATGTTCTGATTCCCATGGCGGCAAAGGACATTGTCGGCGGTGTCATTCTTGCCATTGGAAGGAGTGCCGAGGATACCGCAGTCATTATGCTGACCGGGGCCGTTGCCACGGCTGGGATACCCGGTTCAGTTTTTTCAGGCTATGAAGCGCTGCCGTTCTTCATATATTATACAGCAGCAGAATATGCGGATGCCGCAGAATTGATGAAAGGGTATGGTGCCGCCCTGATTTTGCTATTTATCTGCGGGGGCTTGTACACTTTTGCATACTGGATTAAAAGAAAGATACGATGATGAAAATGAAAATGAAAATAAAGGTACACGGGCTCAGTTTTTTTTATGGGGCACATCAGATCCTGAACAATATCGATTTGGACATTCCAGCGGGGACCATTACCGCTGTCAGCGGCCCATCAGGGCAGGGGAAATCCAGTTTATTGACTGCTTTTAACCGTTTATGGGAAAACATTGACGGTGCCAAAGCTACGGGCCGTATCTGGATAGATTTCGGCAAAGGGCTGAAGGAGGTCACGAAAATGGAATACGGTGTCCACCATTTGCGCCGAAAGGTGGGAATGGTTTTTCAAATGCCCAATCCTCTCCCCATGAGTATACTGAAAAACATGCAATTCCCATTAAGGCTGGCTGGCATCTCAGAAAAAAATGTGGTGCTGGAAAAAATCGAAATAGCATTAAAACAGGCTCACCTGTGGGAGGAAGTAAAAGACAGGCTCTCAAGTGATGCGCGGATGCTTTCAGGGGGGCAGCTCCAGCGCCTGTGCATTGCCAGGACCCTGGTTCTACAGCCAGAAGTTCTCCTGATGGACGAGCCTACTGCCTCATTGGATCCGGTTTCAGTTGAAAAAATTGAGAATCTGCTCCTGGATTTGAAACCCACATGCACCATTGTTATGGTTTCCCATTACATGGACCAGATCCGGCGGATCGCGGACAGGAACCTGGTATTGTCGGATGGAAAACTTCAGTCAAAGTGTAAAGCGAACGGTTAAGGATGTCCTGCCCCCCCCCTCATTTCCCCAGAAGCCAGACGATTTATTTTCTCTTTCGATTTTTTAAAAAAAGAAAATGGACCAGACAAAGAAGAAAAAAACCAACGATGAATGTTCTTGCAAACCATATAAATAAAAAAATCTTTCCCTGATTTTTGTAGCTTGAGATATGATCATATTGATCACTGTCAATGTAAAGAAAAACGGACTACCCACTTAAGGCGGGATATTCTCAAGGCGTTTTATGTGGATAATTAACTTTTAGCCTCTAAAATCAAGGCTGTTAAGATGCTTGACTTTAAAGGCTGTCCCGCCTTAAGTGGGTAGCCAAAAAACGGTACCCGCTTAACTGCGAAAATGACAATTTTAATCCAGGATGCGTCTATTTGAATGCACTTTTCAGTTCTTGCAATTTTGTGCAAAGCCGAAACTGTATAGGAAGGGATATCCTGCTGGAGGAAGATGAACTGCCCCCTGTGCAACCATGAAAAATCTGTTCTATTTCACAAAGATGCCCACCGTGAATACAAAAAATGCCCCCAATGCGCCCTGGTCTTTGTTCCTGAAGAGCAGCGGCTGACACCGGAGAAGGAGAAGGCTGTTTATGATCTTCACCAGAACCTCCCCAATGACCAAGGGTACAGAAATTTTCTATCCCGACTGTTCGACCCCATCTCCCAACGTGCCCAGGCTGGGGCAAAGGGACTGGATTTTGGGTGCGGCCCCGGCCCCACACTCTCCATCATGTTTGAAGAGGCTGGATACGACATGGCAATCTATGATGTTTTTTATGCTGACGACTCCAGTGTTCTCCAAAAAAAATACGATTTTATAAGTTGCAGCGAAGTTGTAGAACACCTTTTTCAACCAGGAGATGTGATCAAAAGCATTTTCTCCCTGCTCAGGCCAGGGGGAATGGTTGGCATAATGACCAAACTTGTAATAGACCAAAACGCCTTTGCAGGCTGGCACTATATTACCGACCCAACCCACGTCTGCTTTTTTTCGAAAGAAACATTTCATTGGCTTGCAGATCACAACGGGTGTACCCTTGATTTTTTTGGAAAAGATGTGGTTGTTCTCCAAAAGCCCATCTGAGATTTCTCCAGATCAGATCACCATTGCCGGATTCTTTCTGGGTATGACGGCACGGGCGCATTCCCATTTTCCCGGTTGGAGATCCAACTATTTGATTTATCAAGATATTTTATTTTAGGTCAATGGAATGATGACTTAATGAAATCAATGGGTTCTATGATGGGCCGGGAAAATGGGAATGCGCCCAAGCCATTGATATTCCAGATATGACTGCCAGATTTTTTCCGGTGAGACGGCCAATCAAGCCAAGCGAAATCGCCCTTTAAAGTTATCGAAGGCCTTTTCCTGCCAGATTCTTATTTAGGTAGACCACCAAGCCGTGACTGCAATCTTTTTGCTTGCTATTTCCCTGAAAAGCCTATACCTTGCCACGTTTTTCCGACTAAAAAATTAAATTCTTATCGCGGGTATGGATCTCAACGGGAGATACATGCCCGTTTTGTTGCGTCATTATGAAAAGATAAAGCGAGATGCATGTTTGAACTGATCAAGAAAAGAACCAATAACGTTAAAAATGACGTCACATCGGGGCTCACTGTGGCCCTGGCTCTGGTGCCCGAAGCGGTGGCCTTTTCATTTGTAGCGGGAGTAGACCCCCTGGTGGGACTCTATGCAGCATTTATGGTGGGCCTTATCACCGCTATCTTCGGGGGCCGTCCGGGAATGATTTCCGGAGCCACCGGGGCCCTTGCCGTGGTGATGGTCTCTCTGGTGAAAGATGGGAACACCATGGGGCTTGCCATGGCACAGCCTGTGGCGGACATGGGGTTGCAATACCTCTTTGCCACGGTTATCCTCATGGGCCTTATGCAGGCGGCGGCGGGTGCGTTCAAGCTCGGTAAATTCATCCGCCTCGTCCCCCATCCGGTGATGCTTGGATTTGTCAACGGCCTGGCCATCGTGATTTTTCTCTCCCAATTGAGCATGTTCAAAAGCATCGACGCGGGTGTTTCCCACTGGTTTCAGGGGACTGAGCTTCTAACCATGGCAGGGTTGGTGATCGCCACAATGGCCATCATGATACTCCTTCCCAAAATCACCCGGAAAATTCCTGCGGCCCTAACGGCCATCCTGGTAGTCACCGCTGTCAGCCTTTCTTTGAATCTGGATGTGGCCACCGTGGGATCTTTTATCCGAGACGGCGGTGGAGAGGGGCTCAAGGGCGGGCTTCCTGTGTTCCAGGCACAAATATTCACCACCATTCCCTGGAATATGGAGACCCTGACATTCATTTTTCCCTATGCCTTTATCCTGGCTGGGATCGGAATCATCGAGTCCCTGCTCACCCTGAACCTGCTGGACGAACTCACACAAACCCGTGGAAATAGCAACCGGGAATGCGTAGCCCAGGGTATGGCCAACATCGTCACCGCCCTGTTTGGGGGCATGGGGGGATGTGCCATGATCGGCCAGTCCATCATCAACGTGAATGCCGGTGGTCGGGGTAGGCTTTCCGGTATCGTGGCGGCCCTGTCCCTCCTCTGTTTCATTCTCTTCGGGTCCGCTTACATCGAATTGGTTCCCATTGCGGCACTCACCGGCATCATGTTCATGGTGGTCATCGGCACCTTTGCCTGGTCCAGTCTCCGGATCATCCACAAAATTCCCAAATCCGACGCCCTGGTCCTGATTTCCGTATCGGTCCTGACGGTGGTGTTTGATCTGGCTGTGGCCGTCTTTATCGGAATCATCATGTCTGCCTTGGTTTTTTCCTGGGAAAATGCATTGAGAATCCGGGCCCGGAAGAGAATCAAAGAAGACGGTACCAAGGTGTATGAGATCTGGGGTCCCCTCTTTTTTGGCTCCACCCAAATGTTCGTTTCCAAATTTGACATAAAGGGTGATCCCGACACTGTGGAAATCGATTTTATCGAATCACGGGTGTCGGACTACTCGGGGATCGAAGCCATTTCGGGAATCGTGGAAAAATATGGGAAAGAAGGAAAAAAGGTCACGCTCAAACATCTGAGCACAGACTGTAAAAAACTTCTCAACAAGACGGATAAAAAATACCGGTCCATCATTATGGAAAAAATCGACGATCCCAGGTATTATGTGGTGGCCGACCCCAACAGCTTTCATTAAGGCGAAAAGGGGACCCAGGCCGAGGCGGGTGCCGGTCTTGTCATTGCTGCGGCTGTGCCAGTGACGGTGGATGGCAGGCAACTGGGCGTTATCTACGGGTGTCACCACCCGGCCGGCCGGGTAAAGTGCAGTTTTTTCTGCCCACACCTCATCCGGGGTGATACCACGTTGCGCGGCTTCGGCCGAAGCCTCAGCCATTTCCGCCACAACGTAGTCCAGGCCCAGCGTCTGCAATTCATTTTCACTGCGCGCAGCGGCTATTATACGTTTGTTGGAAATGCAGGAGCCACTTAGAAGTTAGAAGCTTGACTCTTTTGGGACATTAATGGGCTTGACTTTCTTTATCCAGAACTCCAGCCGCCCACTGGTTAATGCTTTTACCGCTGGCTTCTGCTGCAGAAGCCACTGCCGCATGTATTTCAGAAGGAATTCGTAGCATAAGATTGCCGGAATATGGCTTGTTAGGCTCTTGGCCAAGTTCGTTACAGGCAGCAAGGTAGTTGTCAACTGCCTCTTGAAAGGCTGTTTCCAACTCGGTGACAGATTCGCCATGAAAACCAACAACATCACGGATGCCAATAATATGGCCGACAAAGATATGATCCTCAGAGTCAAATTCAACTTTGGCGAAATAGCCTTTATGATTCATCCCTTTCATGGTGTCTCTCCTATTATCTTTATGAATTCACGAGCATTCTTAATGCGATACCTCAAAACTTCCCTCTCAGGATGTGGTCTGTGAAAATATGCTCGAATACCGTTTTTCTCAAAGGTAACGCTTGATCCTGCTCCCTCAATAACTCGGAAACCAAGGGCGATAAGAAGGGCCTCAATCTTGTTCCACTCCATATTCCCATTTACAGGGTCAGTGAAAATTGTTGCCAAAGTCTTTTGGTGTTTTGTTTTTATACTAATATGATAGCGCATAATCTTAAATGTTGCCCCAAATTTAGCAAGACTATCAAAATATCCTGTAATAGTAACAAGTTAAATGTATCACAAGCTGTAACAACCCGGATTTATTAGTTTTTTAGCTGAAATATTTTTAAGTATTTGAAATTACAAGTAAAATTTAAAGTTTGTTTTTCGGGAACAGAATTAAACAATTACTGTAAAATTAATAACTTACATAATTATCAACTTAAATTTTGGACTTGCGGTCCCAACAAAAAAAACGTAGTATTAACATCTTGATTATACTTGCTTTTTAAAGCGTTTAAACTTATTTCAGGCAACATTTAAGATAATGATTGCATAGCACAACAATTCAAATTCGGCAAGGAGGCTTTCCAACGGGCCGGGCTGTTAAGCCGCGAGACTCGCAGGCCATGAAAAGAAGTGGTTTTTTATTTCTTTTCATGGCTGAGAATCGCAGTCGGCTTCAACGC
>JASFYZ010000214.1:0-12199 GCA_045046665.1 Desulfobacterium sp. | reverse complement strand
TTGAAAATCAAGATTCTCAGAAGCCCTTAAATTTGGGGCATGCGAGCAATTTATCCACATAAAAAGCCTTGAAAATATCCCGGATTAAGTGGGTAGCCTATATTTGGCACAAAGTTGGCACGAAAGGCCAAAAAAAATCATCCTTTTTCCATGGCATTTTTGACCCTGAGAATCCTATTTTTGAAAAGGGGTTGGTAAATAAACCAGAACAAGGCCAGCCACCCAAACAAAATGGGCGTTAGATACTCGCTGCCAGCAAAATATTGTTTTAATTCATAAAGTCCTCCAAAAACCACTGCCATACCCCCAATGGTAAAGGGAAGGCCTGCTTTCATAAAAACGACGAGATTGTGTTTGACTTCTGTCTTCCACATGGCATTACCTCAGTTTGTAATGAGTTTGGCTCAAAATGGCTCCAGGACCGCCTGATGTGGAGGGGGCAGCAGGACTGGTAGCAACCACCCCGGAGCCGAGAATTATCAGACTTTTTCTTTTTCGCCTCCATGTTCAAGGAGAAAGTAGAGAACCGCCCCTACAATAAGGGCCATGGTGGGACCTGACCAGAATGCGTTTCCCCAGAGTTTTACAAAGTTGGCTGAAACAAGGGCTGCGCCCATGACACCGGCAATGCCACGCTGTACATTGGTGGTACACATGGCAAACGCCAGATAGATACACAGGTATCCCTGTATGAGCAGGGTTAATCCAAAACCGATGAGTTTTGCCGGCAGGATAATCTGCACAATGGGATGAAACAACATGGCAAGGCTCATGCCCCAAAAGAACGATGTGGCCCCCCCCCAATAAGAGGGCTCCTGATCCGGGGTGGAAGTTTTAAACCGGTTTACGACAAGGGCCTGTCCACCGGTCCACTGGGGTCCGCACAGGGGAAGGAAGGGAACCAGGAATCCCTGAAAAATATTCCGAAAGGAGGTGATTATATGGCTCCGGGGAACCTCAAAAAGGATCTTTTCATCGGGCCTGGCCTTGTTGCAGTCCTCAAGAAGGGCTTCCAGTACCAGGATATCACCAAAGGCAAGAATATAGGCAACAATGGCAAGGGAAATGGCAGCCACCCAGGTGGACGCAGATGGCATTCCAACGCCGATGACGGTAAAAGAATTGAGCATGTCACCAAAGGGCATATCAATAAAAATTCGATCAAACACACCTTTGGGCAGGGCGATCTCGCCTGTGAAAACACCAACAATGTAGCCAATGACAAATCCCGGGGCAATGCCAAAACTGGCCACCCAGGCAAACCATCCGTAACGTACGCGAAATTTCATGGCTCTCGCGGAAAAAAGAATAAAAAAGCTTCCCAGGGAAGCCACCGTAAAGGAGATGGGCAATTTTCCGATAAAGGGCTGGCTGGGATTAAACACACGCATCAGTGAGGCAAAACCCGCACCCAGAAGGATCCCAGCGCGCATGGAAACCGGAAAATGTTGGATCACATAGCGGGTAATACCCGTGACCCCCAGAAAAAGGAAAATGCCCCCCACCAACACTTGTAGTGCTATCAGTGCTTGAATTCGTTCCGGGCCAACCTCAAAACCGGTCAGATAGGAAATGTACAGGGGGATACCGGCAGTGATCCAACCAACCACAGAAGGGTCACCAAAGGAGGTATGAACAAGATATAGAAAATTGTTGATAACAACCATGAGAACAGCAACTTCAATAGGGATGCCAAGCACTTTTGTCATGGCGGCTGTAATTCCAAGTGGAACGCAGCAAAGAATCATTCCCTGGATAAAATCCTGATATTCAAGTCTGTAATGTACAAAAGGAAGGCGAATTTTTAAAATTCCGCCAGCATAGGGAAGTTCTTTCCCTGTATGGTTTTCAGCAGTCATTTCGTTCTCCTGTCATTAATAAATCGTTAAATTAGACTACCTCAAGTGGCTGAACCTACAGTGTTTTTATTATTGCAGCCACAAGAGGCAGCTCTATTTGTCAGACAGATGCCTGATAATTCAGCGGTAAATTGCAGGCTGAAAAATGGCTGTTACAATGCCATATCCAACAGCTCTACCAAGTCGTAAAGCTTCATATCGCTCTTAACTCTTTTGGCACCTTCATTGAGATTGTAATGACAGAACGGACAGATGGAGACCATGTGCTCTGCACCGGTTTCCATCCCTTCTTCGATCCTCAAGCCAGCATTTTTCGCGGCCCAGTCGCCGTAGCCGGTCATGACGCCGCCACCACCGCCACAGCAGTAGGAATTGTTTCGGACTCGTTCCATTTCTCTGAAATCAATACCCGGAATTGCCTTGAGCATGTCACGGGGGATATCGTAAAGACAATTGTCTTCACGTTTGCCAAGGTAGGAGCCGATCCACTGCTGGGAACCGTCTTTGTCAATGTCGAACTCAAGGAGATGACGCCCTGTATGGCAGGGGTCATGGTAGGTGACTTTCCAGGGAACTTCTTTTTTAAATTCGAGTTTCCCCGCTTTAAAATAATTATAAAGATAGTCTGTTGTGTGGATGACTTCAATACCGTCCAGCATCTCATCGTATTCATGGGACATGCTGTAATCTTTCTTTATGGCACGGTAGCAGCCTGCGCATGAAGTAATGATAGTATTTACACCATGATTATCATGGAGATCTTTGAATATTTTCAGGTTGGTTTCGGCAACACGTTGAAATTCCGTCACATCTCCAAGTCTCATGGCAGTGGAGCCGCAGCAAATTTCATTTTCTCCAAGGATACCAAAGTCCAGCCCCAATTTCTGAAAAATGGATGCCGTGGCCACGGGAAGGTTCCTGACAGGCAGGTTAAAGGCACCGGTGCAACCGACATAGTAGAGAATCGGTGCATCTTCTTTCATGATATTTTTAATGGGTTTTTTAGCTTTTTTAAAAGGACGGGTCCAGTCGGTTCTTACCCGGCGGGGGCCCTGGTATGGATTGTTAAAACTCCGCATGGACTGGGCAATGACTTTCTGGCTCGGCATTGGGCCAGCACCTGATGCAACTGCCTTTCGTCTCATGGCTTCAATGATTTCAGGAATAAAAGGTTTATGATCCAGCTCACACTGGTTCTGGCATCCGCCGCAGACAGTGCATTTATAAATGGCATCTACAAATTCTTCCGTAAACTCAAGAGAACCGTCCAGTATCCCCCTGGCAAAGGCGATTTTTCCCTTGGATGCCATATTGCCGTCAAAACCGAATTCAACACCGGCCGGACAGATTTCCCCATTCTTTGGCGGAGGGCCGTATTCGTAGGCCGCTTTACAGTTTCCGCATGCAGTGCACTTCCAGATCACATCTTCAAGTTCTTCCAGTGTAGGAATATCCCACTTCATAATATCCTCCCTAAATTATAGCGTATATCTATATGTTTCAGTCGATGCGCAAGTCCTTTATAAAGCAAGTTTTCCACGGTTCATGATGTCATTGGGATCAAGCATGTTTTTGACCTGTTTGAGCAGGGAAACATACCCTGGATGGGCTCGTTTATTAATTTCACGCCCGAAATCAACCGGTGGTTTGTAAGGAACTCCGCCGTGGTCAAGATCAACTTTCAAGCAATCAACAATGGCCAAACGGGCATTTTCAGTAGCTTCCGGATCTTTTTTGGGAAAGGGAATCATGGCGCGCAGCATGCCGTAGTGAACGCCCCTGTAATTGGTGACGCGAACAGCGGGTGACAAATTCCGAGCAATAAGGATTTTTTTCCACTCATCGTAGATGGGTTCCCACTTGTTCAGAGGGGTAAATGTTCCGGGCCAGGAAATTCCACCGCCAGCCTGTTTGGTGTAGTTTTTAGTGGATCCTACGATCTGGCTTGGAAGCTCGGTTCTTGCCTTGAGGGCTTCCGGGGGATAAACGGTTTCTTTAAGAGAGCTTCCTTTTTTGACTTCTTCATCAAAAACCATTCTCCAGATTTCTTCCCTGGCTTCTTTTTCTTTTTCTGTCCAAGAGAATGTAGTGGCAAAGGATACCCATTCTGGAGCATCAGCGGGTTTGGGTTTGTAGGGATATGGAATGGGTACTTGAGACAGCCACCAGGAGACACTGGTCAGATCGTCGCAGATCTCGTAGTTACCAAGATTCCTGAGGTATGCGCCCATATGACTCAGTTTTTCCGAAGATGTAGTGAACACCTTGAGAATTGGCGGGATGGGATGAATCCTGACACCCATTTTGGTGATGATACCAGTGGTACCCAGCCAGCCGGTGAAAAGGCCATCGACCCTGGGCAGGGGCATGCAGCTGTGCCATGCATCTTCCTGAATCGCGCAGGAACCGACCCTTACCAACTCACCGGAGGGAAGCACAACTTCCATGCTGGTGATTTCTTCACTGTTAAGACCATATCGTCCAGAAAGACCGCCGATGCCGTGGCAGAGGGCATTGGAGGAAACCGATCCTGACGGCGGCCCAACAGGCCAACTCCAGCGAAGGCCATATTTATAAAGGGCGCTGGCAAGTTTTGCATGGGAAACACCGGGTTCTATAATGGCATAATGAGATTCTTCATCAATACGGATGATACTGTTCATCCGTTTCAGATCCATCAGGATGCCCCCGTCTTCAGGAATGCACAACCCGCCGATATTAGACCCTGCTGTAAAGGGGGTTACCGGAATTTTGTGCTGGTTGGCAAACTTCATGATTTCCTGAACCTGCTCCGTGCAAGTCGGCATAACAACATAATCAGGTAGCTTTGCTTTTACAAAGGATAGGTCGTAGGAGTAAGCATAACGAATATGTTTATAATCCGTAGCATTAGCTTCGCCAACGATTTCACACAGTTTCTTGGTGACAGCAGCATCAACTGCTGACTCTTTTGGCATTTCTGTCATTGAATTCCTCCTGTTAAACGTTTTAGTGAACACGTATCCTGTATCCGGTATCGCGCACAAAATTAGCGCATCACCGGAGGGAATTATTCCAGAACTTTCTCACCGTCCTGTTACCGCCTTTTGTTTAATGAATCTTGTCCCTCGTCACTTGGGTTGGGCTATCCTGATCAATCTGAATTAATGTTCATTTTTTTGTTTTAATCGGGCATACGTCTGCCAGGCTCAGTTAATACCATGGCGGAGTTTTTATATGCCAGCACCCCTTTCTCAACATGAAGCGTCAGAGCGCTCGCCCTGTCGCCCTGTCGGAGTCACGATCCCAAAGAGCGGCATTGATCGCCTTATGGTCTTTAATGTTTTTAAATTTCTCCTGTTGAACGTTTTTGCAAACAGCTATCCTGTGTCCGGTATCGCACATTTTCAGCGCAACACCGGATGAGGTGGTTTCAGAACTTTTACACCGTCTTATTACTGTTGGTTGTTAATGTGTCTCGTCCCTCGTTACTGGGGTCTTCTTGTTGATCTGATTAACGCTTATTTTTTGTTTTGATCAGGCATAAGTCTGCCTGATGCGGTTAGTACCATAGCACCGTTTTTGCACGCCAACATCCCTTTTTCAACATCATATATGTGCTGAAGCATCAGGGCACTTGCTCTGTCGGAGTCACGATCCGAAAGAGCGACAACGATATCTTTATGACCTCTACAGACCATTTCTAAAAATGAATGATCCGTATGAAGAAGTCGCTTAACATTGATCAGGGCTGTCTGAACGCTGTCGACAACCAAGCTCAAAATATTGTTACCAGCAATGTCCACGAGTTTTTTGTGAAAAGCGCTGTCAAGGTCACTTAAAAAACGCTCTCCCTCCTCTTCCATGGCAGAAATATTATCTTCAAGCTCCTGGATCTCTTCGTCGGTTATTTTGCGCGCGCATATTTTTATGATTTCCGGCTCAATAAATGTCCGGACCTGTGTATATTCACGGATACTTGGGTTCTGGAAAAAGAAATAATTGACAAGGCCGTCTTTGATGGTACGGATATCAACTTCTTTTACAAAGGCGCCGCCAGCCATGCCCTGGCGGATTTCAAGGAGACCATATGCTTCAAGGGCACGGTAGGCTTCGCGCAGGGAAGATTTTGATACGCCAAATTTTGCGGAGAGGTCCTTTTCCGACGGCAGGCGATCCCCAATCTTAAGTTCACCGCTTAGGATGGCACTCCGTATTTGTTCCACGATATTTTCGGATATCCTATTGGATTTAACAACATCAATATCAAACATAAAAATCCTTTTTTTTTTCGATATGGCAACATCTTTGCTGCAGCTATTTTCTGTGAATTCGCTTCATCGATTACATATTGATTTAGTCTTGTCAAGGAAAAGTTTAAAACTTTTAAACATCAGATGTTTTAAACTTTTACTTGACATTTTGTTAAGCCTTGATTACACAGGGGTTATACATTCGTCATGGGTTTTAAAAAAAAATAGCAGTATGGTGGTTTTTCCAAACGATCTTCATCCGATATGAGTCACGAAACATACGGATTAATCTGAACGATAAAACGAGGTAATAAAATGGGAATCACAATTGACGCATTAAAATGTACGAACTGCATGGCCTGCGAAATGGCCTGTAGTTATCACCGAGACGATGGCTTTGCCTTTCTCTCAGCCTGTATCGTTGCCTATAGGGCCCGTGAAAAACAAGATTATTTCGGTGTTATGCTTAAAGAAGAAGAAAATCTTATTGTAGCACGCCCCGAGGGACTCGAAATATCACGCATTGGTGAAGAACAGGATCCAGACAAGGAAGCCGATGCATCGGCCAAACCCATGCTCCTCAGGGAAGGGTGTGATCTGTGTGAGGATATGGATGATTATGGGCCCATGTGCGTGGCATTCTGCCCGCAAGACGCAATTACGCTGGTGGATTAGAAAGGAGAGACGGTATGGAATATTTATCAACGGAAAAAATCCTGATCATTGATCTGGCAAGTTCAACTGTTGAAGAGGAAGAACTCGAAGAAAGTCTTGTCAGTGAAAAAATCGGCGGAGCAGGCATCACAAAATATTTGTATGAAAAATTTGAAAGCGATGATCCCATCGTGATTGGATGTGGACTATTGACCGGCACCACGTATCCGGCATCAGCTTCAGGGATTATCACGGCAAAAAGTCCTGTCACTGGCAAACTTGCCCACTGTCCCATTATTTTTAAAGTGGGCATTGAGATAAAATTTTCGGGGTTTGATTATATTGTTGTCAAAGGCAACGCAACAAAGCCTTCTTATCTTTGGATCCATGACGGCGTTGCCGATATTAGTGATGCAGCAGAAATATGGGGAAAAGATGTCTGGGAGTCAACGGAATTCCTACGGGAACTGGTGGGAGATGATCTTCTCCAGACCTTGATGATCGGCCCGGCTGGTGAAAAACAATCTGATTATGCACAGGTCTGTTACAACCACTGGAACAGTCCAGATCGGTTCGGTTTTGGAAAAGCCTTTGGCGTCAAAAACCTTAAAGGACTTGCCTTCAGGGGCATGGGGCTCATTGAGTGCGCTGATGTTGAAGATTATGTCAGCCGGTCCCTTGAAATCCTCAAAGAGGTGAAAGCCAATGATTTTCTCTCTAAACAGGGCATTGCCGAGCTGGCAGCTACTATTGGTGAAGAGGACATTACCGGTTGGCTGGCTCCCATTGTGCATCGGCACAGTGCTGACTATTTTACCCCCTATGCAACCATCACCGCCCTATTCGTGGATGAAGATCCCAATATGGTTGAGGAGACCAAGGTTGCAGAGCCAGGTGTTTTGGCCGCCGACCTTTACGCACTGATCGCTCTTAAAAAAGCCGATTTCTCCGCCGAAGATGCAGGACGTCTTCTCAGGAAAACTGCAAAATACGGCATTGATCCCCTGGCCGTGATTGAGCTGAGCGGTAAAACATCACTGGAGGATTGCACTGCAGCATTTGACAGCCTGTCTGGTACTTTGGCCCTGAATGGAAAAGGCATTTTCTCATCCTGGTGCCCGGCCCGTCCAATTTTCAACGATTTCGGTCTTTCCGGTGACGAGGCTGAAGCCGTAGCCTGGTGGGAACGACGTCAGGCGGTTGCAGGTATTTTCGGCATTCACCCCTTGTTTGTCATTATGTGTCCTGAAATCAGCGAAGAAAACATGCTTGAGCTGGCAAGTCTGGGAACAGAGCTTGACCTTGACCAGGATCTCCTGGACGCGGTTGTTGCCTACGTGTGTGATTGATAAATCTGCTGGAGGAGTCGTTCTCAATTGAGTTTACGGCTCCTCTGCTTGAACTGTGCTGGGCCGCTTATGACAACGACAAAAGCAATATCGAAGATCGGAATATATGCAGGAGGAGGAACCTCTCATTCCTGGCTCTGGTTTGTGGACCTGTTTGAAAATAAAGGTTTGCACAACCTTGCCTTTTTAAATGAAAGCGACGTCCAAAAAGGATTGGACGATCTGGACGTCCTGGTGATCTCCGGTGGAGATACCTTTGCCGTAGCCGAGGCCCTGGGACCTTCAGGGGCGGATTCCATTGGTAGGTTTGTCCACCGGGGAGGACTTTATATCGGCTCCTGTGCCGGGGCCTACCTGCCCATGAACTCATCTAAAAACCCCTTGGACCTCTTCAACTTTGTGGATGTCAAGATTACAAATTTAAGCAAAATCCTTCCGGCAACGGTCAAAGAATCCCTTAAGTTCTGTACGTCCTACGGATGTGATTTTATCTTTCATCCGGTTCGGGAAGAAATTTCCCTGAAGTCCTCAAACAGCGTATTGTCCTTTTGTCCACTGACATTTACGGCTCCTCTTTATGGGGGCCCGGGAATGACGGTAACTGATCCGTCACTGATTTTGGCAACCTACCACGGGTTTACAACCAACACCTCTTTTCTTGTTTCAGAGGCGTTGGCAGGGGAAATCCTCCTGGAAAAAGCTGCCGTGGTGCGGGTACCCATGGGTAAAGGCCTTTTTTATCTATTCGGGCCTCATCTGGAACATCCTAAATTCCCCCTGGCCAATCAATTTGTGTCAGACATTATTAGCTGGGAAACCAGACCCTTGGAACGTCCTGAATCACCTGCCCCCTTTTCCCACAGGGAAATAACGCCCTTGAAAGAATTGTCAGGCAAAAAGAAAAAAACATTTGTCATGGATATTAAACGGGAGCTCAGCAATTCAAGAATTGTAGCGGTCAATCTTGAATTCCTTCCACTTCGATGGATGATCGGTAAAAAAGTATATGAGCCTGAAAAGGTGAGGGTGTTTCTTGAATCCATGTGGTCCAGAATTAAATCCCTGGAACGAATTGATAGGTTACTGGTGTTTTCCGGGGACTTGGAAACCATCAGGGCCGTGTCGGTAAAGGTCACCCAAGGGCTCCGCAGGCTCAAACGGGCCGTGGACGAGAATCAGGACTCCCTGGGCGAGGCCACAGAAATATTCAGCCAGCTCCAGCAATTGTCCATGGCATTTTACACCATGTATTTTTTGACACTGACACATAAGGGCAACCACCCCCCCCCTCCTCCAGAAAAACCCGTCAGTCATTAACCAGTGCTAACCATCATAATCAGGAGAGTAAATTGCAAACTGGATCAATGAACAAACAACAAAGATTTACAATCAGATTGATCGGTCCTATCCTAATGGCAGGATTTCTTTGCCTGTCATCTGTAGGAGGCTCCCCGGCATGGGGAACGACTGCCCAGGCACCTCAATCAAGCTGGTTTGTGGATATGAACCTATTTTCCACATCGGCTCATGGTACGCTCAAGTGCGAAGAGTGTCACGGCTCCATGGTCGATAAAGCCAAAGCACATCCGGATGAAAAGTCCCCTGCTTTCATGAAGCAGGATCCCAAACGAACCTTTGACTATGGCATGTGCCAGAAATGCCATAAGAAAGGCTATGAACGTTATCAGAACGGTGAACACGCCAAAGCCATAAAAAAAGAAACAGAAACAGGCCAGGTTTCGAAAACCGGATTTGCCCCCACCTGTGGAGATTGTCATTCTGCTCATTATTCAAAATCCCATATTTCCCGTGTTGAAATAGGTAAGGCAATGACCCAGACATGCGGAACCTGCCATCCAGATCAGCGTGACAGCTACCTTGCCAATTATCACGGGAAAGCTGCCGTAAATCTGGGGCATGACAAAGCCGCCTTCTGTACGGATTGCCATGGTGCCCATGAGAGTTTGTCCCTGAAAGATAATCCCCAGACCCTGACGACATGCCAGCGCTGCCATCCCGATGCAACAAAAAACTTTGCAGACATTATCATCCATGACAGCCCCTTGCATGCTGACAAAAAGAATGAAACCAAACAGTCCGGTCTCACCAAGGTCCATTCTCTGGGATTTTTGTCCTTTTTGTTCATTGTCCTGGTCCTGGCATTCTTTTATAGTCACAGCTGTCTGCTGATGCTGAGAAAACTCCACGAAAAATTGAGGAAGTAAACCAATGGAAAAGACACAACGTTCTATAAAAACGTATCAGCGGTTTTCCGTACTTCATCGGCTGCTACATGTTACTATTATTGTTAATTTTACATTCCTTACCATTACGGGATTTCTCCTTCGCTTCAGCAGTTGGGAATGGGCTCGCTTCCTGGTTTCACTTATGGGCGGCGCATCTTCTGCAGGAATGCTGCACCGCTTCAGTGCAACGTTTCTATACGTGGGAATTCTTATCCATCTCTGCTGGCTTTTCTACTATAAATTTGCCCTCAAGGGGCAGTGGTTCGGGCCCGCTTCCCTGTTACCCAAAGTCAAGGACTTCAACGATCTTTACCAAAATTTGAGATATGTATTCGGCAAGGGTAAACCGCCGATGTTCGATCGATTCAGTTATCTTCAAAAAGTGGATTACTGGGCAGTCATGTTCGGAATGCAGAGCATGGGAATTACCGGTCTTGTCATGTGGTTCCCCGAGTATTTTTCCACCATTTTTCCGGGATATTGGGTCAATATTGCCAACCATTTCCATTTTCACGAAGCGGTTCTTGCGGTGATGTATATTGGCATCGTCCATATGTCGGATACTCATTTCCTCCCGGAAGTGTTTCCCATGGAAAAATCAATTTTCAATGGAAAAATATCCGAAGAGCGTTTCAAACAAGAGCATCCTGAAGAATGGAAGCGTTTGAATCCTGCTCAGGACTAACCGGCCTTGACCACGAAAGACGTCGAAAGAGGGAGAAATACCTTATGAATTCGAAAACTATTGTTGCTATTGTAGTTGGTGTCATTCTTTTTGTAACACTGGCGGCAATGAGCATGACACCTGACCGGCACGAACTCGTCAACATCGCTGTTGCAGAAGATGTCGCGTCTGTTGAACAACCAATGGAACCGGAACCTGTTATTGAGCCACTTATCTGTCTTGACTGTCACAGATCCCCCAATATTGAAACCAACGAGGGCATCATTGCCTCCCAGACCTTCTGTTATGATTGCCACAAGGAAAAAACCTGCGTAAGAAAATCAGGTGACAAAGAATTCGTTTTACAGGTGGTAGCTGAAGATTTTATCAAACAGCAGCCATTACATCAATTTATTGCCTGCATTGACTGCCACAAGGATGTTGCGCAATCTCCCCACAAATCCCTTGCCAATGCCCAGTGCCGGGACTGTCATTCGGTCCATGGAGAAAATACGGCCCATGATCCGCATCTCAGGGTTGCCTGCCAGGCCTGCCATTTTGAATCAAAACCGGTTGAACTCAACCCTGAAACCGGTGCTGTCAGCCTTGCTGGCATTGATGCCAAAGGTGATTTTGTCAAACTTACCAGTCATGCCATGGCAGACATGACCGATGATGCCACCTGTGAAAAATGCCATGTTGCAGGAAACCCTGTGGGGGCTCCCGCACGTGTGCTTCCGTCCAAGAGTTTTATGTGCATCCTGTGCCACAATGCTCCCCTTGCCATGGGACACCCGATTTTTGGTGTGGCGTTCCTCATATTCCTGATGGGTATCTTTGCCACCCTTTATTTCTGGTATCAGGGCAAGGTCTGTGGTGAGGAAGAATCCATCCAAAGAAAAATCGGGCTCAGTTCAGAGACCCTGTGGACGATTATTTTTTCAAGGCAGTTCTTTGGACTTCTCAAGGTTTTTATCCTGGATATCGTTTTCCAGCGAAGGCTCCTGCAAGAAAGCGTTCAGCGCTGGTCCATGCATGCTTTAATTTTTACGTCCATTCTCCTGAGACTGGCTCTCGGTCTGTTTACCTCGGTTGGCTTTTTCTTCAACCCGGAGAGTAACATGATGCTGGCACTCATCGACAAGAACCATGCATTCACTGCGTTTGCCAATGATCTTCTGGGACTTTTTATTCT